>NZ_JDWE01000111.1:0-5342 GCF_000685765.2 Frankia sp. BMG5.23 | reverse complement strand
GTGGACCATGTGTACCAGCATCCGAACCGTTTGATCTTGGTTGCTGGCCCTGAATTTACTGTCCGACCGGTCGCTACCCGGGCTCTCACCAGGAAGGATGCCCAGTGACCGCACCGGTCACTATGTCATCTAGCGAATCGAACACATGTCCCGAACTCCTAGTGGTGTCGGACGCTTCGGCCCGTCTCGCGACCGTGATCGTGGGTGTCGTGGTTGGGTCGACGGTTTGTGGTCGGGTTCGGGAGATGTGATGCGCCGTGAGGTCGCACTGAGCGCGATATGACCCGGTCTGGTCAGGCGACGTCGAGCCAGGCGCGGAGAGCCTGGCGGATGACATCGCTGGCGTTGGTGTGCTCGGCTTGGGCGCGGGCGCTGAGCGCGGCGCGCAGTTCGGGGTCGAGGCGGACGGGGACCACCTCGCCCGGGGCGGAGCCGAGGGGCCGGCGTCCGCCGCGGCGGTGGAGGTGGGCGACGTCGTAGCCGGTCTCGGCCTCGGCGGCCAGGTCCTCGACCAGCTCGTCGGTCACGGGTACGCCGCCTGCCGTCCGGCGGGCGGTCTCCTTGTTCGTCATCGTGCGCTCTCCTTGGTCACGGCAGGAGATCCCGGTATTGGGAACGCATCCGCATGGCATGAATGATCAGTTCCGTGCCGTCGTCGAGGAGCAGGACGACGATCTCCAGCAGGTTGCCCGCCCCGCCCGGGCCGAGCCGCAGTTCACGCCAGGGTGGCCCGTCGTCGTCCAGCGAGTAGGCGACGACGTACCGCTCGGCGGCGTGGAGGATGTCCGCGTCGGCGACGCCATGCTTACGGGCCGACCGATGGATCTCCACCCATCAATCGTAATACGAAACGGGCTGGCACTCGCAGAGCCCGAAGGGTGGTTTCGGGTGGGGCCTGCCCGTCGATGCACTGTGGCGCCGGACCGCAGTGGCGACCCAGGGCTCAGCAAGGCCGCTCGCCGCCGCCCAGGGGCGACCGAGCCGCCTCAGCCCAGTTCAGGGCACGTGTACCACAGCAGACGGACTCATAACGGAGATGGCCACACCGGACGAGGACGCCTCCAGCAAGCCGGCGGTACCGAGCGAATGCCGAAACAGCATGTTCCTCCAGATATCCGCGGAGCGGCACGCTACGCCGCGTCCGGAGCGACGGGTCGGTTGGAGCACGTCGATCACGTTGCGCGCTCTCCAGAGGCCTGCGCTGCTGGAAGGCTCTTGACGAGAAAACTCGTCTGCTCGGCTTCCTCGCGTTCCACGCCATCCTGATCGACCCAGGTCCAGCGATCGACATAGCGTTGCACCCGCACGACGTAGCCGAGTCGCCGGTAGAGGCGGGCGGCCTCGGGGTTGTCGGCAGCCACACCAAGACCGACCGTCCGGCTGCCATGCGCTGCGACCAGCATCTCGGCGTGACGAAGAAGGTCTCGGCCTATCCCGTGCCGGCGCTGCTCCGGCGGCCACACCCCGAGCGCGTTCAACTCCGGACAGCCGCCTGTCTCCCGCCGCACTTCGTCGACGTCGCAACCCGTCCAGATGATCAGCAGATGTCCCACGGGCCGCCCAGCCAGCCAGGCGACGAGGTATGTCCCCTCTGGCGACGCTCTGCCGTTCGAACCGTCGGCGGTGAAAGCTCGTCCGGCCTGCCGCCGGGATGCACCGGTCAAGGAGATCAAGATCCGTCTGTTCGCAGACGCGGATCTCCACCGACGACACCCGATCAGGATAGAACCCTCCATCCGCCGCTTGGCTCGCCCTGCTGGGCCCCGCACCATGGGCAGGTCACCGTCGGCGCGGACACAGGCACCATGAACCGCGCGCCGAACGGGCTGCCAGGACCCACCCGAGCGCCAGCGCCGCCGTCACCCAGTGAAAGGCCACGGCCACCCCGGATGTCCTCCGACGTCGCCGCCGCTCAGCACTCGGCAGACAGGCGGTTCGCATGGTCGCAATATGGTCGGTCGTCCAGCCGGGACTCGAACCAGCTGGCGACGCCCTGACCAGCACCATCGCATGGCGCTGGAACTCAGATGATAGATCGAGAACCACATTCGCCCAGGTCAAGGTCATGATCAGAAAAGAGGTGGACCTGGTGCACCACAATAAGAGTCTGCCGGAAAATAACCCGTAGGTTCCGAGGATGCAGCATGATCCTCTGCTATGGGCGGGTTTGCGGTCACTCGGGAGCTGCTGGCGGCGAAGTTCGAGGTGATCTTTCCGCATCTCGATGAGCGGCAGCGGCGGCTGCTGATGGCCGCGGAGGCGCGGGCGTTTGGACACGGCGGGATCCGGCTGGTGGCTGCCGCCGCGGGCGTCCGGGAGGCCACCGTGTCGGCGGGCGTCGACGAGTTGGACGCGGGTGGCGAGCCGCTGGGCCGGGTGCGGCGGCCAGGCGGCGGGCGTAAGCGCGCCGCCGATCTCGATCCGGGACTACGCCTGGCGCTGTTGGCCCTGGTCGAGCGCGACGAGCGGGGTGACCCGATGTCGCCGCTGCGGTGGACGACGAAGTCGACCCGGGTGCTGGCCGCAGAGTTGACCCGTCAGGGCCACCGGGTCGGCCCTGACACCGTCGCCGACCTGCTGCGTGCCGAGAAGTTCAGCCTGCAGAGCAACGCCAAGACGCTCGAGGGTCAGCGCCACCCGGACCGCGACGGCCAGTTCCGGTACATCGCCGAACAGGCCGGCGCCCACCATGCCAGCGGCGACCCGGTGATCAGCGTGGACACCAAGAAGAAGGAGAACGTCGGAACGTTCCGCAACGGCGGCCGCGAGTGGCGCCCCGAAGGCGAGCCTGCCGAGGTGTCCACCCACGACTTCCCCGACGCCGCGCTCGGCAAGGCCATCCCCTACGGGATCTACGACCTGGCGGCCAACGCCGGCTGGGTGAACGTCGGCACCGACCACGACACCGCCGCGTTCGCCGTCGAGTCGATCCGCCGCTGGTGGACCACGGCCGGCCAGGCCACCTACCCGAACGCCAGCCGACTGCTGATCACCGCGGACGCCGGCGGCTCCAACGGCTACCGCACCCGTGCGTGGAAATCCGAACTCGCCGCGTTCGCGCTGCGGACCGGGCTCGCGATCACCGTCTGCCACTTCCCGCCCGGAACGTCGAAATGGAACAAAATCGAACACCGGCTGTTCTCGCACATCACGCTGCACTGGCGCGGCAGGCCGCTGACCAGCCACGAGGTCATCGTCAACACCATCGCCGCGACCACCACCCGCACCGGGCTGACCGTGACCGCCACCCTCGATCCCGGCACCTACCCCGACGGAATCAAAATCAGCGACGAGCGGATGACCTCACTGCCGATCGACCGCCACGACTGGCACGGCGACTGGAACTACACGCTGCGTCCCGAACCGCCCGCTCCACCGCCCCCACCGCCGCCGCCGGCGCGCGAGCCCGCGCACCCCGAGTGGGCGCACCCCGCGCTGACCGGCCTCGATACCGCCACCTGGAAGCAGCTGATCTCCACGCTGGCCGCGCCCCACCGCGTCCAACGCGAGGTGGCCCTGCACATCGCCCGAGGCGGCCCCCCGACCCGCAAGCCCGGCGCCGGCCACCCACCCGCGCTCACCCTCGCCGAACAGATCCTGACCACCGTGCTCCGCCGCCGTTTCGGCACACCCAAACCCGCCCTGGCCACCCTCTTCGGCGTCTCAACCGGCACCATCACCAACGCGGAACGCCAGACAGAGGCGTTACTCGACGAGTACGGCCCCCCGATCCCGCCAGCCCCGACACCGATCAAGACCCTCAGCGAGCTGACCGCTCACGCCGCCGCCCACGGGATCACTCTCACCCCAAAGATCAAACCTGCGCGTTAATAATCTGCAAGCCCTAGATTCGGTGATGACTCAACGTGAATAGCAGCCCGACGCCCGTTTCGCCCCGCATCACGAGGCTTGGGCGTCTCGCGCCGCAGATCGCCGGGCTTCGTGCCGACGCCGAGCTGCCCGATTAGACGGCCGACCGACGCCCACCCACCGGCACTAACGCACGGTCACCACCGAATGTGCACCAGAGCCGTTACCTGGACAGACCCGTGGCCACGTCGACGGCGTGCAGATATCGGGCTCTTCCCAGTTCGCCGGAATCTGTGGTCGACTGATCACGGCATCTGCGGCGGGGTGATGACGGTATGTAGCCAGGTGGGGCGGGTTGCGTGGGAAGCGTAGTAGCGGGCGCGGAGCTGCTGGTTGGTGACGTTGCGCAGGCCGAACGCGATCCGGTAGACGAGCTTGACGAGCCGGTTGATGCCCTCGGTGGCCGCGTTGGACAGGGAGTAGAGGACTGCGTTGGCGATCTCAACACGCCACGTGGAGATCGTCTCGGCGAGAGTGACGATTTCAGGGATGGTCTCACCGGTGGTGGCGCAATAGGTGAAGAACCTGGTCAAGGCGTGCGAGACGTCGTAGCGGGTGATCGGGCGGCCGGAGCGGTGCGCGGCGAGCGCAAGCACGTCGCGCAGGAGTTCCTTGGCGCGCCAGGCGGCGGCGAGTTGGCGGCTGCGGCAGGGTCGAGTAGCCGGGAGGGGTTTCGCCTCCCGGCTACTCGACCCTGGCATCCCAGCATGGTCGCCGCACGTGGGCACGCCACGCTGACCGGTCACCTCATTTTCCCTCTAGTCGTCTAGACGCTGCCGCTTGCCGCTGCGGGCGGCACGTTCGATCGTGTCCAGAAGCCGGTGGACCTGCCAACCATTCTTAAAGCTGGGTTCCACTTCGACCCCGGTATGGATCGCCTCGGCGAGGTCATGGTAGACCCGACGCACATTGTGCACCGCTATCGGTATGTTCGGAGACCCCGCAGGGTACTCCGGCGGGAGCTCGATCCGTCTCATCTGCCCGTGTGACTGACTCCCATACACGATGAACTGCGGGCCAACCAATGAGTCACCATCCGCAACCATCAGTAGCCGCCCGGCCGTCCCGTGTACCTCGAAGCGATAACCCGAGCCCATCGGACTGCCGGTTGTAATGTGCACGGAAGCCACGCCACCCGAGCGCAGGGTCCCGGTAACCAGGATCTGGTCCGGCGTTGTGATCGGTTTCCGCTCCCCCGAGTCCGCTATGACGGCGACCGGCAGGCGGGTTGCGAGAGTTGCGGACACCTCGCAAAAGTCTCCGATGATCTGACGGAAGAGATCAAGCCCGTGACCACCTACCACGACGAGGCGGCTGAGGTTGGCCGTCCCAACCAGTGCTGCCTGACTCTTCGGCCAGGTACGTGGCGTAGATAGCGAAGTTATTCAGAAACTCTCTTGATTCTCTCGAAGCTCAGTATTCGCTCGGATTGCTGTTCGTTGATTTTCTGGAGGCCGACGGCTGCCTGGATG
>NZ_JDWE01000110.1:0-5510 GCF_000685765.2 Frankia sp. BMG5.23 | reverse complement strand
GCCCGACCCACCGGCCACCCCAGAGATCAACTCAAGCTGAGGCCCGACGAAAGCGTGCAGAACGCCCACTGAGAGCAGCGTGCGGGCCTGGGAGTAACCCGAGACCAGCCAGACCTCTCGACCGTCGTAGAGGCGGACCCGGTTGAGCGGGCCCTGCTCGGCGAGGCGTAGCACGCCTTCCGGAGGCGCGTATGGGCAGGTCCGCGCCTGTGGGAAGGGCGGCGCCTCGGCAGAGGATGTCGGTGTTTCGGTGTGTGTCATGGGACCTCGCAGACTCGGTCAGCCGACATCACCGGGAGCGCGGGCGGCCCAGTGGGGCGGCGCGTCCGCCCGTGGCTGGGGCTGGTCGGGCCCATGGCACGGCGGCGTGGACGACGAACCGGCAGGACCCGCTGATGTCGTGCGATGCCGCCTCATTCTTCGGCGGCGACGCAAAGCAGCGCCAAAGTCACCGGGCTCGGAACGCGCAGCCAGCCGCCCCCGTCAGGAAGTCTTTTCCTGCGGGCCGGTGGCGTGACGGCTTCGGACCGGGGCGTCGGCGGCGGCCGCGACGCTGACGGGTGCCGTGGCGATGGCGCGCCGGGCACTGGCTCGGTGCCGGTGGGCCTGCTGTCGGCAGGCGGCCCCGCAGTAGCGCGCGGGACGGCCGGTGGCCCGGGCGGAGATCGGCCGACCGCACAGCGCGCAACGCGCGGAGTCCCGGCTCTCCGTTTCGTTACGGTCGGCCGGAGGGTCTGGCTGTTTCGTTACGGCGGGGGGCGGCAGCGGCTCCAGGGTCTCGTCCGGCCGCAGCGCACCGGCGATGAGCGTCACGATGCGCCAGGAGAAGTCCGTCGTCTGGCGTTCCCGCGCGGTGACGGCGGCCCCCACCGCCAGGAGCCGGATCTCGGCGACGGTCATGTCGGTGCGCAGGGCGCCGACGGCCTTGGCCCGGCTGCTCAGGACATCCAACGCGGCGTCGAACGCCGCGGCGGACCGCTGATCGGGCGCGAAGCGTGGGTCGGAGGTGGAGTCGAACGCCTCGCAGAGCGCCTTGTTGATCACCGTCTGTTCCACCATTTGGTAGAAGAAGCGGAAGAAGGCGGCCCGTGGGTCCTCCGCCGTGGCGAGTGCTCTGGCCTGCAGGGTCAGGCGGCGCATCCCGGCGACGATGACGGTGCCGAACAGGTCCTCGCGGGTGGGGAAATGCCGGTAGACGGTTCCGACGCCGACACCGGCCCGCTTCGCGATCTGGTCGAACGACACCGACGTCCCCGCGCTGGCCAGCAGCTCGTCCGCGACCCGCAGCAGCAGCGTCCGGTTGCGTAGCGCGTCGGCCCGACGGGCCGGCGGAGCTCCTCCACCGGCCGCGCGGGCGGCCGCTGACGGTGTCGTTCGCATGCTCGTCCACCACCTCGTCGGTCGCCTTGACATCCGGAGAAACCTCGCTGTATGTTCCCCAAAACGGATAGATCTCTCCGGTTCTTCCTACAGCCTACCTGCTGATTTTCTTCCCAAGGAGGAGTTTCGTGCCCGAGACGACGGAGTACGCGGCTGCCACCACTCATGAGGTGATCGAGCGGCTCGCGAACGCGATGGAGACCGGCCGCAAGGACATCTTCATTGCCCAGTTCGCCGAGGACGCGGTCTACGAGACGCCGTTCGTGCTCGCCGGGCAGCAGTCGCGGTGGGAGGGCTTCGCCGCGGTCAGCGAGCACCTGAACGCGGACAACCCGACGCGCAGCCTGCTCGCGTTCGACAAGGTCTCCGTGGTCATCCACCTGGGCGCCGACGGTGAGGAGGCGACCGCGCAGTTTCTCGTCGACGGCCGGGTGCTCGCGACCAACGAGTCGTTCCACCTGCCGTCGTCCATCGGCATCATCCGCGTTCGTCACGGCAAGATCGTCCACTACACGGATTACACGAACGTGCTGCGTGGCGCCCAGGTCGCGGGTGTGCTCAAGCAGTTCGGCGCCTCGCTCGAGGCGCTCGGCTAGCCGCTGCGCGCGGGAGCAGCAGGACGGCGCGGCCCGGCGGGGCCAGCCCCGCCGGGCCGCGCCGGCGACCGACCGGGCTCGAGCAGACCGAGGAGTGACGTCGCCGTGAGTACCGTGAGTACGCCCGCAGCGGTAGCGGACGAATCCGACCGGCTGGATCCGGCGCTGCGCAGGCTGATCGCCGTGCTGATCATCGGTGCGATGGCGCCGCTGCTGGACACCACGATCGTCAACGTCGCGCTGAACACCATCGTGCACGACCTGCACACCACGGTCTCCGCCGTCCAGTGGGTCAGCACGAGCTACCTGCTCGCCATGGGGATGTCGATCCCGCTGGCGGGATGGGCCGTCGCCCGCTTCGGCGGCAGGCAGACCTGGATGATGTCGCTCGTCCTGTTCCTGGTCGGCTCGGCGCTGGCCGGGGTGGCGTGGAACATCGGCAGCCTGATCGCCTTCCGGGTGGTCCAGGGCACCGCGAGCGGCATGGTGCTGCCGGTGCTGCAGACGCTGCTTCTGCAGGCGGCTGGCGGGCGCCGCACCGGGCGGCTGATGTCCGCGGTGAGCATGCCCGCCGTGATCGCGCCCATACTTGGGCCGGTGCTCGGCGGTCTGATCGTCGGCAACACCACCTGGCGGTGGATCTTCCTGATCAACATTCCCGTCTGCCTGGTCGGTATGTTGCTCGCCTGGCGGGGTCTCGAACCCACCAGCGCGCGGCCCGGTGACCCTCTGGACGCGGTGGGCCTGGCCCTGCTCTCGCCCGGCATCGCGGGCATCCTGCTGGCCCTGTCCCAGTTCAGCAGCCGCCGCGAGTTCGGCCTTCCGGTGATCATCCCGCTCGTTCTCGGGCTGGCGTTGCTCGTCGCGTTCGTCGTGCACGTGCTGCGCGGGCGCGTCGCCAACCCGATCATCGACGTCCGGCTCTTCCAGGTGCGTGCCTTCAGCGCCGCCTGCGCCCTGCTGTTCCTGTCGGGCCTGTCGCTGTTCGGTGGAACGCTGCTGGTTCCCCTCTTCCTCCAGCAGGCCCGCGGCTACTCCGCGCTGTCGGCGGGCCTGCTCCTAGTGGCTCAGGGGGTGGGGGCGATGCTCGCCCGGAGCACGGTGGGCAAACTGGCCGACCGCACGGGCTCGAGACCTCTTGTGCTGGTCGGCATCGTCCTGATCGCGCTGCCGATCATCGGCTTCACTCAGGTCGGCAGCCACACCCAGGTGCTGTTCATGGCCGCCTTCCTGCTGGTCTTCGGCTGCGGTATCAGCACGGTGAGCATCGCGGTGATGACCTCGGCCTTCCAGGGGCTGGACCGCGCGCAGGTCCCGCACGCGAGCGGGGCCACCCGAATCGTGCTCCAGGTCGGCGGCTCGTTCGGCGCGTCGATCGTCTCGCTCATCCTCGCCCGACAGATCGCCACGCACGGCGGGGGAGGCCAGACCGGCCTGATCACCGCGTTCAGTCACACGTTCTGGTGGGCGGCCGGGTTCGCCCTGATAGCGCTGATCCCCGCGGCGTTCCTCCCTGGGCGCGGGCATCAGCTCGCGCCGGCCGTCCCGAAACAGCCGCGGGGGGAGGATGCGCGCCACTGACCCGGTGCTCTTCCTCGGCAGCGACCAGCCCCGGGTGGACGATCTCTCGTCCGCCCAGGGCTGTCGTCGTGGTGCGCCCGGCATGGGCAGTCGTTTGGAGGTGGAAGTCCTCTGGGGGATGCGGCGGTGCCAACCCTGAGCTGGAGGCAACGGCGTCATCGTGAGGTGGGGGCGGGAGGAAGCCCGAGGCGAGACCCCTGCACCGAGGGACACGAACCGCGTAGGAGGCGTTTCGGTCGGGTGAGCCAGCACGCGATGGTGAAGCCCGTCACCGCCAAGAAGGCCGGGGCGTAAACGCGGGCGTAGGGGGACAGCGGCTGTTCTTATCCGGGGAGGTCTGCCCGCACCGTGATCCGTGCGTCCGCGCGTAGCACACATGGGGCCTGCGTGGACTGTGGCAGAAGTCAGCAGTGGCCGTAGTACCAGCCGGGATCTTGTGGGTGGCTGGGAAGGGCCGAACGTTGGGATGAGCGGACGAGGGAGTGTTGCTCGCGCCAGTCGCGGGGATCGCCGCCCCCCGATCCAGGGGCCGTTGTGGGAGGAGACGGTGCATCCGTCGGAGACCACGGTGGGCGTAGCTACGGGTCGGCGCGCATTGGCGAGTCCGTTTCCGGGCCGGCAGGTGGCCTGTGGTCACGGGAGAACCTGTCGGTGGCGTTGCGGCGTGTCGAGGCCAATCGTGGCGCGCCGGGGGTGGACGGGATGACCACGGCCGAGTTGCGGCCGTGGCTGGTTGTTCACTGGCCGGTGGTGCGGGAGGCGTTGGACGCGGGGAGTTACCGACCTGCGCCGGTCCGCCAGGTGATGATCCCGAAGCCTGGGGGCGGTCAGCGGATGCTGGGAGTTCCGACGGTCAGGGCATAGTGCTGAATTGCCCAGGCCGTCTTTGGGTTTTCTAACGGTGACCCATCCGTTTCACGCGTTTGCTGGCCGGCGTCTGGAGATTTTGTATGTCAAGCGCCGGGGTGGTGGGCTGGTGTTTGTCTGCGTGCGTGATGTGAGCCGGACGGTGACGTTGCCGCAGGCGTGGACGGATCGTGGGGAGGCCCCGATGACCCTACGGCTGTCGGTGGAGCAGCTGGGTGCTGCACGGGCGCTGGCCGATGCCCTGCTGCGCCGGGGTGAGCGCGTCGGGGCGGGGCAGGGGGAGGACAGCGGGGAGGTGGCGTGCGAGGCCCCGGCGGGGCCGGGATCGAGGGGCCATGGCGGGGCTGGGGGTGTGGCGCGAGCAGGTGATGGTGCTGGCGAACATGGTCGAGGCGGTGCTGGAGGGTCGCTGTGAACGGGCTGTCGAAGATCACCGCGTCGCATCGGTCCCGGGTGGCGGTGGTCTACCTGCGGCAGTCGACGCTGGTGCAGGTGCGGGACAACACCGCCTCCACGGTGCGGCAGTACGGCCTGGTGGACACGGCCGTGGAGCTGGGCTGGGACCGCGAGAACGTGCGGGTGATCGACGCGGACCTGGGGGTGTCGGGGACGTTCGGTGCCGACCGCGAGGGCTTCCGCGACCTGGTGGCCCAGGTGTGTCTGGGCGAGGTCGGGGCGATCTTCGGGTTGGAGGTGTCCCGGCTGGCCCGCTCGTCGGCGGACTTCGCCCGCCTGCTGGAGTTGGCCCGTCTGACGGATGCGCTGCTGGTGGACGCCGACGGTGTCTACGATCTCGCGGACATCAACGACCGCCTCCTGCTCGGGCTGAAGGGCAGTATGTCCGAGTGTGAGCTGCACCTGCTGACGGGCCGGCTGCAGGGCGCGAAACGGGCCGCGGCCGAACGCGGCGAGCTGCGTTTCCCGCTGCCGGTCGGCTACGTCTACGACGACGAGGGTGTCTGCGTGATCGACCCGGATCAGGAGGTGCAGGGGGCCATCCGGGACGTCTTCGCCGCGTTCGCCGCGGGCGGCTCGGCGTTCCAGGTGGTGGCCGCGTTCGTTCGGCGGCGGTTCCCGCTGCGGGCC
>NZ_JDWE01000109.1:0-5611 GCF_000685765.2 Frankia sp. BMG5.23 | reverse complement strand
GAGACCTCGACCTGCTCCTGCTGACACTCAAGCCACAACATGGGGGACACTACAGACACGGACGCGGCACCTGCTTCTGGAAGACCTTTGCGTGAGAACTCAGATCTTCCTGTAGGTGCCGCGTCTGCCGCGTTCCAGGGCCCTTCGCGGCCCGACCCCTAGCAGTAGCCGACCACAAACTCAAGACGCCACGCCGTACCTACTTTGACGTCGCCCTGCCGTCAGAGCGTCCATATCCGTGTGACCGACACCTTCGCTATCCGAAACACCACCCAAAAGGGGCTGGAGAATTTCAAACACCATTGCTGCCGCGTCATCGGGAAGTCGAGTCGGTCCGTCCGCAGTGAGTGCGTCGTCGAGCAAGCCTACAATCTGCTCCTGCACATGGCGCCAGTGATCCTCGCCGACCCAGTACTCTGTTCCCGTCTCCGAACCCGCCTGAGACTCCTTGTCAAGAACACCTACCGCAACCGCGAGCGTTAGGACGTTGCTCCATTGGAACTGTCGTTGTTCCTTCAGTACCGCACGCACGGCGGAATCAAGTGATCATAGCGCCACCTCTGCCATGTCCTCGGCCAGCCGCATGAGGGCGGGGTTGCTACTGTCGCTAATACTTCGGGACGCACCGTCAAACCAGTCCAGGAAGTGGAATGTGGCGGCCACCACCTGGCCATTGTCCACCTCCGCGTCCATATGCGCCGAGGGGCCGCCCCAAAAGAACTCCACCCGCACCAGCCGCCGCGCCGACACCGCCAAGGGTGCCAGCTCTTCGCGTATTTCTTCCTCGCGGGCGTAGTCGTTGGCCCGTAGCGCCTTCTCTAAGCGTTTGTACCTTCGCCTGTACCAGCGTTCCAGGTTCAAAAGCTGGGCGTCGATACGGTCTTCACATTTTTCATTTCGATCATTGGACATGGTTGGTTCCTCCATGCCCGGCTCTAGCAATATCAGGTTGTCAAGGTGTAATCAGCCGGTGGCGCACCGTTCAGGGCGGGCGCACCGGCGGCGGTTGGTGCGGGCCAGGGTTGGTGCGGGCCAGGGTGGTGCAACTTCCCTGTACTTCCTTCAAGCGCAGGCAGCGGGAGGGACACGGTTCGGCGCCGAGCCCGGTCAGGCGCGAGCACAGTACGAGGTTCCGGATCACGTACGACGGCCCTCGGTTGACGTCCTCCGTCCGGTTCGTCACCATGGATGCCGAACGGTTCGCGATGTTTCTAGCAACGGAGGCACCCGTGCGCGTCCGGTTCCTCGGCAAGGACCCCGAGTCCCAGATAGACAACTCACCGACCCTGTTCGCCACCGACCGCACGGACCGCGTGACCTACATCGCCCAGGGGTGGAAGGTGACCGACCCCCAGGCGCTCGCGGACATCGGTGCCGTCCCTGACCACGAGACCTTGATCGAGATCCCGGAGGAAGTCCTGAAGTTCTACGCCCGCCGCTACCTGGAGCAGGAGGGGGAGCACTGAGCCAGCTCATCCCACCCGGCCCCGAGTTCCGGCAGCTCTTCCACTCCTTCGAGCACACCGCATACCGCTTGGAGGCGCGCGACACCTACGACGCCAGCTACGAGAACGAGTCGCTGCGCCGGTTCCTCGCGGGCGAGCCGGATGACCTTCTGTGGATGCAGAGCTGGTTGGACATGCTCAGGGAGGCGACTGCCGCCGGCCGTAGGTTCGCCCGCGTCCGGGTGGTGAGCCTGCCGCTGACCGACTACAGCCGGTTCGGGGTGTGGTGCGCGCAGTTCACGAACGGGGCGGGCGAGGACATCCGCTACCTGACGCGCGATCTGGCCGAGGCCGGCGGCCTGCCGGGCCACGACTACTGGTTGTTCGACTCATCCAAGCTGGTTCGGATGGTCTTCGATGAGGCAACCCGCTTCCTCGGCGGTGAGGTCGTCGAGGACCCGGCCGAGGTCGTACGGCACAACTACTGGCGTGATGCCGCCTGGCACCACGCCGTAAGACGGGACGATTTTGTCACCGAACAGCACCTCCGGCGCGTCTAACGTCCACGAGGCGCGCAGCGCGCTCGGCAAACGACTCCGTGAGCTTCGCACGTCAGCCGCAATGAGCGGCCGGCAGCTCGCGGAGTCTTTGTCATGGCCGCCGTCGAAGGTGTCCAAGCTGGAGAACGGCCGGCAGACCCCGACCGACGACGACATCAGGGGCTGGACCGAGGCCACCGGCAGCCAGGCGGAGACCGAAGCCCTGCTCGCGGCCCTGCACACCCTCGAAGTGCAGCACGCGGAGTGGCAACGCATCCTACGGACCGGCTTGAAGCCGCGGCAACAAGAGCTGATCGAGTGGGACGAGCGAACGCGGCTCTTCCGGGCCTTCGAGGCCACGGTGATCCCCGGCCTGCTCCAGACGGCCGAGTATGCGCGGGCACGGTTCGCCGAGGGCATCCGCCGGCTGAAGCTGCCGAACGACATAGGCGAAGCGGTGGCCGCCCGCGTCCGGCGGCAAGAGATCTTGTACCGCCCCGATAAGCGGTTTCACTTCGTACTGACCGAAGCCGCGCTCCGGTTTCGGCTGTGCCCCACCGACGTCATGCTTGGCCAGCTTGACCGCCTGATTTCGTTCTCCCAGCTACCCAACGTCCGGCTGGGGATCATCGGATTTGAGACGCAGTACGCCACGTCGCCATGGCATGGCTTCTGGATGTACGACACCGAACGGGTCCTGATCGAGACCTTCAGCGCGGCGCTGGATTTGCGCCAACCGCAGGAGATCGAACTGTACGCGGGCGCCTTCGAGGAGCTCGCGGCCGTCGCCAGCTACGGTCGTTCGGCGCGCGCGATCATCAACGGTGTCATTGAGGATCTTGCTTCGGGCGTCCCCGAGGATGGCGTCTAGTTTCGCCCGCTGTGGTCTTCTCTCAGGGTTTCGAGAAATCTAAAGAAATCTTCTGGTGCCCTGTGGTATGGACGCCTTACTCTCCGACGCGAGGCAACGTCACGCTGCCCCGCTTGGGGAGGTTTGGAGGGCCGCCGGGTGCGCAGTTTCGTCCCGCTGTTGAGCGCGGGACAGATCGAACGCCTGCCGTCGCGGGCGCGGGAAGTCGTCGAGTACCGCAAGAGCGGACTGTCCCTCAACCACGTCCAGGGGTGTCCGCTGGACTGCGCCTACTGCATCCGCCACACCTATGGCCTGTGGGACCAGCGTCAGCCGCGGGCGCTGATGACCGACGCCGAGGCCGTGGCCCAGCTTGTCGGCCACCCCTACTTCCGGCCGGGAGCGACGCCTGTCCAGCTTTTCAACCGGGCGACCGAGCCGTTTCTGCCGGCCGTCCGGCCCCACACCTTCGCGGTGCTGGAGGACCTCGACGCCCGCGGCCTCACCAACCACGTGCTCGTCATCACCCGGCACCAGCTGCGGCCGGAGGACTGTGAGCGGTTGGGCCGCCTGACGAGTGTCAAGCTGACCGTGCTGTTTACCTACTCCGGCATTGAGGACCGGCGCATCGAGCCCCACCCCTCCGAGGTCGCGGCGGCCTCGCTGCGGCTGGCAACCGCCGTCCGGCCCCGGCGCTACCGCAGGATCTTCTACTGGCGTCCCCTGGTGCCTGGCCTCAACGACACCGATGAGCACTTGGCCCGCGCGGCTGAGCTTTGCCAGCACGCCGACGCTACCGTCTTCACCGGCCTCTTCTACCGGGACGAAATCGCCGCCTACTACCAGGCTGCGGGCCTGCCGGAGCCGTACGCGGCCACCGCCCGGCGCAAGGTGGTGCCCGAGACCCTGGAGCGGCGGGTACTGGAAGCCCTCGGCGGCCGGACCCAGCTGTTTCGTAAGACCTCGTGCGCGGTGTCGTTCGTCCACGGCCTGCCCGACTACAACGGCCACTACGGCGTCCGGGAACTGTGCGATATCTGCCCGGTCGGCCAGATCCGCCGGTGCCACGACGCCCACCAGGTTCCTACGCAAGAGGAGTTGGTGGCCCTCGCGAGCACGGTGCCCGACACAGACGACCTTGAGGTCGTAGACATCACCGACCGGGCCGCCGTGGTCGCGGGTCTCCCGCACGAACAGCCCCGTTACTTCCTCCAGCACGCCCTTGGCTTCCAGGTTCACGACGTGCGCCATCCTCACCACGCGCGGCGCCACGGCCGCGCTGACATCGGATGGAAGGAGCCGGTCGCCTCATGACGGACTGGACGAGCCTGGACTACGCCGTGGTGGATGTGGAGGGCAACGGCCAGCAGCCGCCGGACCTGGTGGAGCTGGCGGTGGTGCCCATCACCGGCGGCGCCATCGGGGAGCCGACCGCCTGGCTCCTGCGGCCCGAGCGCCCGATCACCGGCTTCGCCCGCCGCATCCACGGCATCACGAGCGACATGGTCGCAGGCGCGCCGGTCCTGGCCGACGTGGAAAAGGAGATCCGCGCGGCCCTGGAAGGCGTGGCGATCGTCGCCCACAACGCACACGTTGACCTCGGCGTCCTGCGGCGCAGCTTCCCAGGTTGGGAACCGCGGGACGTTTTCGACACGCTCAGGCTCGCGCGGCGGCTCCGGCCCGAGCGCGTCAGCTACCGGCTCGGCTCGTTGGTGGAGGCCTTCAGCCTGGCTGACGGCCTGGACCCACAGCACCGGCCCCACCGAGCCACCTACGACGCCCTGGTGACGGCCCGGCTGTTCGCACTGCTGGCAACAGGCCCGGACAGCCGCCCCTTGTCCCTTGACGAACTCCGCGACCTTCCCCCTGGAGGCGACGATGACCCGGCTGCGACCCTTTTCTGATCACCGCCGAGGGCTGTTCATCAGCGTGGACGGGCCGAGCGGGGCAGGCAAGTCCACCCTCGTGCGCCACCTCGCCCAACTGCTCGTCGCGGCGGGCGAGGACGTCCACGTCACGGCCGAACCGTCCGCCGGCCCTATCGGTGTACTGGCCCGCGAGTTGACCGAAAGCGTCACCGGCCACGCCTTGGCCTGCCTGTATGCGGCGGACCGCTACCACCACATCGAGACCGAGATCCGGCCGCATCTGGAGCTGGGCCAAACCATCATCTCCGACCGCTACGTGCCGTCGGGGCTGGTCATGCAGCGCTTCGACGGCTTGGACCCGGCCTTCCTCTGGGCGCTCAACGCCGAAGCCGCCCGGCCCGACCTGTGCGTCATCCTCGAGGCCGACCCCGACATCATCGCCCGGCGCCTGGTGGAGCGGGGCGCGCACAACCGCTTCCAGCTCGCCCCCCGGCTCCAGCCACGCCGAGGCCCACTTCTACCGCCAGGCCACCGAGCGGCTGATCCAGGCCGGCTTTGACGTCCTGCGCGTGGACTGCGGCGCCCGTCCACCGGAGCGCCTGGCTGAGGTCATCCGCGACCGGCTCCTCAGCTTTTTCACCGCGCCCGCCATCGAGACGTCGGCGTAGGGCGCGCCGCCAACCGGCGGAGGTAGGCGCTCGGCTTCCCCAAAGACGCGGGACCGGCGGTGCTGGACGGTGCCCACCACGGGTACCGAAGAAGACCCGCCGCCGGTCCTGCCTGCCCCAACTCACCTACGAAGGAGGGACACTTCGGAGTTTTTCGGAAACTTGTCATAGTCGATTTCGGAACGGATATCCGGCTGGTTCGGTCAGGCCCCGTATCGGTTCCCGCCAGCACGGGGAGCGG
>NZ_JDWE01000108.1:0-5613 GCF_000685765.2 Frankia sp. BMG5.23 | reverse complement strand
TGCGCCACAGCCGGCGGGAAAGCACCCGCCGGCCCCGCCCTCGAACCCTTCCTCACCTGGCAGACCACCACCCAGACCGGCAGCCCTCCCAGCACCGACCCACCCCAGGACGGCCCACCCGACGGGCCCGAGCCCTAACCCCACCCACAAGCCGAAAACCACCCGACCGGCAACACCGGCCGGGCCTTCGGCCCGCCCACCCACGCCATCACCGAACTCTTACGGTGCGAAAGTACCGGCAACTGCATGCTCTGATGCATCAGCTTGCCGAGGAGCGCCGCCAGGATCCGCGTGACGACCTCATCACAAGGTTGATCAACGCCAATGTGGACGGGGACCACCTGACGCGCGATGAGCTAGGCAAGTTCTTCACCCTGCTTATCGTCGCCGGCGCCGAGACCGCGCGCAATGCGCTGTCCCACGCCCTCGCGCTGCTCACGGAGCACCCCGAGCAGCGCTCGACGCTGCTCGGGGATCTCCCGGGGCGGCTGCCAGGCGCGGTCGAAGAGGTGATCCGCTACGCGACGCCGACCACCTGGATGCGCAGGACGCTGGTCCGACCGGCCGAGCTGTCGGGGAACGTCTACCAGCCGGGCGATCGAGTGGTGATGTTCTACAATTCGGCGAATCGGGACGCCGCGGTGTTCGACGCGCCGGACAGGTTTGACATCACCCGTGATCCGAATCCGCACCTCGGATTTGGCGGCCCTGGGCCGCACTGGTGTCTGGGCGCGCATCTCGCGCGTCATGAGATCACCATCATGCTCAAGGAGCTTCTGACCAGACTGCCAAACGTCCACGTCAGCGGCCCGGCCGTTCGCCAGCGGTCCAGTTTCTCGAATGGCATCAAAGAACTGCCGTGCTCATTCTAGTGTCCTGAGTCGTAGATTCGTGGGCGGATAGAATGGGCTGGTGCCTGGCCCGAGCGTGGAACCCATCGAGTTGTCGGCTGCCGAGCGTGCGGTGCTGGAAGGGTGGGCTCGGCGGCGCACGACCGCGCAGGCGCTGGCGTTGCGCTCGCGGATAGTGCTGGCCTGCGCGGAGGGTGGGACGAACGCGGGGATCGCGACCGAGTTCGGGATCACGCGGGGGACGGTCGCGAAGTGGCGGAGCCGGTTCGCGGTCGACCGGTTGGAGGGCCTGTCGGACGAGGCGCGTCCAGGGGCGCCGCGCAAGGTCACCGACGCGCAGGTCGAGGCGGTGATCGGAAGGACGTTGGAGGAGAAGCCACCGAACGGTGACACCCACTGGTCGTCGCGGTCGATGGCGAGGGCCAGCGGGTTGTCGCAGTCGACGGTGTCGCGGATGTGGCGGGCGTTCGGGTTGAAACCGCACCTGGTCGAGACCTGGAAGCTGTCCACCGACCCGCTGTTCGTGGACAAGGTCCGTGACGTGGTCGGGGTCTACCTGGACCCGCCGGAGAAGGCGATCGTGCTCTGCGTCGACGAGAAATCCCAGGTGCAGGCGCTGGACCGTACCGCACCGGTGCTGCCGCTGATGCCGGGTACGCCGGAGCGGATGACCCACGACTACGTCCGCCACGGCACGACGAGCCTGTTCGCCGCCCTCGACCCGACGTCGGGGGCGGTGATCGCGCAGACCTACCGGCGGCACCGCCATCAGGAGTTCCTGCGTTTCCTCAAACTGATCGACTGCTCGGTCCCGAAGGGCTACGACCTGCACCTGGTCCTGGACAACTACGCCACCCACAAGACCCCGGCGGTGAAGAACTGGCTGCTGCGCCACCCCCGCTTCCACCTGCACCTTCGCCGCGGCGACATCGAGGCGTTCCTGAACCGGCTGGCCTACCTGGAGTCGATCGGTACGATCACCGGCGACGCGCGGATCCGCACCTGCCGCGAGGTCCGCACGGTGCTGACCCGGATCCGCGCGCTCGGCCTGACCCGCCCCGGCGGGCTCGCGAGCGGACTCGGGGACGACTTCGCCGTCCACCGCGACGACATCCCCGCCCAGCCGGAGCCCGCCGAGCCGCACCGCGACCTCCCCCCGGAGATCATGCGGCAGGTCTGCGACCAGCTCGACAGCCTCACCTCGGCGGAGATGCGCACCGCGTTCTCGCTCGCGATCGACACCGGCCGCCGCCCCGAGGAGATCGCCGCCCTCGGCTTCGACTGCCTGACCCGCGATGCCGACGGTGCGCCGCTGCTCATCTACACCAACCACAAAGGTCACCGGCTCGGCCGACGCCTCCCGATCGGCGAGAACACCGCCGACCTGGTCGTCACCCAGCAACGGCGGGTTCGCGGCCGTTTCCCGGACACCCCGATCGCCGAACTCGCGCTGCTGCCGACCGACCGGCGCAACCCCGCCGGCCGCCGGCCGATCACCGCGTTCAGCCTGTCGTTCCACCACCGGACCTGGGTCAGCCGGATGCCGACCCTGACCACCAGCGACGGAGTCGAGTTCGACAGGAGCAGGATCGTGCTCTACGCCTACCGGCACACCTACGCCCAGCGGCACGCGGACGCCGGCGTCCCGATCGACGTGCTGCGCGAGCTGATGGACCACCGCAAGTTCGACACCACCCGGCAGTACTACCGCGTCGGCGAACAGCGCCGCCGCGAGGCCGTCGACCGGCTCACCGCCCTGCAGTTCGACCGGCACGGCAACCGCGTCTGGCAACAGGCCCAAGCCCTCCTCGACACCGCCCACGCCCGCCGGGCCATCGGCGAGGTCGCCGTTCCGTTCGGGATCTGCGCCGAGCCGTCTAACGTCACCGCCGGCGGCCAGGCCTGCCCCTACCGGTTCCGCTGCGCCGGCTGCGACCACTTCCGCACCGACGTCTCCTACCTGCCCGAGCTGACCAGCTACCTCGACGACCTGCTGCGCACCCGCGAACGGCTCCTCGCCGCCGCGGACGTCGACGACTGGGCGAGAGCCGAGGCCATGCCCTCCGACGAGGAGATCACCCGCATCCGCCGGCTGATCGGCCGTGTCAGCGCCCGCCTCGACGAGCTCACCGCGCCCGAACGCACCCAGATCGACGACGCCGTCGCGACCGTTCGCCGGCACCGCGCCGCGCTGCTCGGCATGCCCCGCCTGCGCGCCGGAGCCGTCCCCACCGGCCAGGCGACGCCATGACCACCCCGCGCACCGCGGCCATGGCCCAGGGCCGGCGCGCGGACACCGACCGGCGCCGCCAGCGCGTCCAGACCGCCCTCACCAGCGCCCACGCCGCCGGCAAGGAGATCACCATCAGCGGCATCGCCCGCGCCGCCGGCGTCGACCGGACCTTCCTCTACCGGCACCGCGACCTGCTCGAACAGGCCCACGCCCTCGAAGCCCAGCCCGCCCCCAACCCCAGCGCCGGACCCACCGTGACCCGAGCGTCCCTGCAGGCCGACCTACTCGCCGCCCACGAACGCGCCATCCGCCTCGCCACCCGCATCCACCAACTCGAAAACCGCCTGTCCGGCACCCTCGGTGAACAGACCTGGCGCGAGTCCGGACTCGGCGCACCCGCCGACATCGACACACTCAACGCACGAATCATGAACCTCGAGCAGCACGTCGTCGACCTACGCCTCCAACTCGCCGAACGCGACCAGGACCTCACCGCCGCCCGGCAAGCGAACCGCGAAATGATANCCCGCATCAACNCCCCGCCGACGAGCCGATAAAAACCCCGGCGCGTCACCCTTGCACCACACCTGTTGCAGAACATACCTTCAAGTCAACAGCCCCTGAGCTGCGCAAACGCAGAGATCAGGCGCCCGGACCAGCGTCCGACCCCCAGAGAAACGCCGCCACTCCACCCTGCGCTACCAAACCCCCGAACAGGCCGAAAACCTCTACCACGCGACTATCGCAACTATTGCGGACGCCGCATAAGAAGGATAAGGTCCCTACTATGCAGGTGTCCGAGAAACGGGGCTCACCTCAGGCCACGGCACGTCGGCATAACGAAGACGTCACCATAAGACGCGCTGCACACCCAGGACGACACCGCGACCTGGCTCGTCGACCACGGAGCGCACTACCTGCTGATTGTGGAGGCGAACCGGCCGACGCTGCTGGCCCAGCTGGCGACCCTGCGCTGGACGAAGGTCCGCACCACGTCGCGGACGAGAAGCCGCGGCCACGGCCGCGTCGAACGCCGGACCGTGCAGGCCACCGAGGTCCGCGCCGGGATCGGCTTCCCCCACGCGGTCCAGTCCGTCCGGATCATCCGCCACCGCCGGCCCCTGGCCCGGCGGCCCAGCCACAGCCGAAACCGTCCACGCGGTCACCAGCCTGCCCACGCACCACGCCAGCCCGAGGCTGCTCGCCGAACTCGCCCAAGCGCACTGGGCCATCGAGAACCGCCTCCACTGGGTCCGCGATGTCACCTACGACGAGGACAGACACCGCGCCCGCACCGGAAACGCGCCGCAGGTCATGACCAGCCTCCGCAACCTCGCGATCACCATCCTGCGCCTTACCGGCGCGAAGAACATCGCGAAGGCCCTACGCCACCACGCCCGCCACCCCGAACGACCCCTCGAAACAATCAAGAAGGCCGGTTGCTAACCAGCAACTTTGCCGCCGCCCTGGGCCCCCACCCGCTCGTCACCAGCGCTTCGGCCGGCAGGTCGAACAACCTGCGCCACGGGCCGTGACCCTTGGCCATCCAGCTGGCAGACTTGGGCCATGCATTTGGTGGGTGCTGACGAGGTGCAGCAGGCCGTGGCCGAGATGGTGCGGGTACTGGCCCCTCATGACGAAATCGACTGGCACATACCCGCGGGTTCCCTGGAGTGGACCTGCTGGACTACCGCTGCGCACGTGGTCCACGACCTCGCGGCTTATGCTGTACAGCTCACAGCCCAGAGCGACGAGAAATACCTGCCCTTTGACCTGACAGTTCGGCCGGGCGCGTCGCCGCGACAGATTTTGCGACTGGCTAGGGTGTGCGGCTGTCTGCTCGGCGCGGCGGTGTCGGGAGCCGCGCCGGAGGTCCGCTCCTGGCACTGGGGGGCCACCGATCCCAGCGGCTTCGCCGCGCTGGGCGTCTGCGAGACCCTGGTCCACACCTACGACATTACCCAGGGTCTGGAAATCGCGTGGTCGCCTCCCGAGCCGCTGAGCGTCGCCATCCTCGGACGGCTTTTCCCTGACGCTCCGGAAGGTGACCCGTCCCGGGCACTGCTGTGGTGCACGGGACGGATTGACCTCCCTGGCCGACCCCGCGTCACCTCTTGGGTTCTGAGGACCGCCGTCGCCTGACTCGATGCGGGTGTCCTGTTTCCGCGCGCTAAGTGGTTGAGCCTGGAAGTCCTTCGGGGGTGCAGTGATCAGCTGGGTTCGGTGGGGAGGTGGACGGTGCAGGCGGTGTCGAGGGCGTCCTGGGGGCTACCGGCGGGGTATCCGGTGAGCAGGGCGGTTTCCTGGTAGCGGTTGTGGGCGGCGGAGTAGATCGCGAAGCCGAACGAGTGGGCTGACCCGCCGTAGCGCANCCGGCACAGGGGGATCTCCTCGCCGTCGGGCAGGACGCCGGCGACGTAGGCGAACGCGCCACGGTAGGTGACCTCGGTGCGGGCGAGTTGCGGCCAGCGNTGCTCCGCATGATCGAGCAGGCGCAGCCGGATCGAGGACGTCGTGGACTCGGGGATC
>NZ_JDWE01000107.1:0-5840 GCF_000685765.2 Frankia sp. BMG5.23 | reverse complement strand
AACGGCTACAACTTCCTCGGGTTCCTCTGCCTGGCTGCCGCGATCACCTGCTGGAAGAAGCTCCCGCACTCGACGTGAGACACGCTCTAATCTCCCTTGCAAGGAACCGCCGTCGCCTACGCGCCCAGAACACCGCCATGCGCGCCCATCGGCGCTCACGACCGACACACGAGTACCACTTGCCATGTGTGACCAAGGGGTGGTACCGGTTGTGCTGGCGTACGCGCGTGCGCTGCTGACCGGGTCGGAGCAGGGGCGGACCGCCTACCTGGCGGCGGATCTCCGGGACCCCGGGCTCATCCTCGATGCCGCCGAGCTCCGCGGCGTGCTCGACTTCCACCGGCCGATTGCGCTGTTCCTCGTCGCGGTCCTGCACTTCCTGACCGGCGCCGACCAACCGCGTGCGCTGGTGCGCAGGCTGCTGGACGGTCTGCCGTCCGGCAGCTACCTGGTCGTGTCCCACGCGACCGGCGACCAGGCACCCCCAGGGGTCGGCGCGATCGTCGAGACCTACGCGACCACGGCCGCGCCGCTCGTTCTCCGCGGCCTCGCGGACGTCTGCCGCTTCTTCGACGGGACGGATGTCCTCGACCCGGGCGTGGTGCGCCTACCGCTGTGGAAGCCGGACACGCCACCCACGGACCCGGAAACCGTCTGAGTCTACGGCGGTGCAGGACGGAAGCCCTGACCGCTCGCGGCGGCTCCGGATGGCCCAGTGCAAGACCGGATGGCATCTCGACGACGAACCCCTTCCCGACCCGGATCCGCCGTCCGACGACGCCAAGGCACTTGCCGTGCTGCGGGCGGACCTGGAGGAAGCCCGCGGTGAGGTCCTGGCGGCCGGCGACCTCGGGCAGGTCGGCGAGATCGACGAACTGATCGGCCAGGTGGACCGGGAACTGTCAGATCTGGGCGTGCGGGGCCGGATCGCGCCGGCCGACCGGGACCGGCCGCGCCGCGTCCGCTCGACCCGTCGTCGCCAGGATGCCCCCGATCTGCCCCGGCTGCCCGTTGAGCGGCGCACGGTCGGGCGGACGTTCACCGCGCCGGACGGGACGGTGTGGCGGCCGTCGATGTTCCTGACCCTGACCTGTGCCTCGTACGGGCGGGTGCACTCCGACGGCACGCCGGTGGACCCGGCCTCCTACGACTACCGGCAGGCGGCACGGGACGCGATCCACTTCCCGAAGCTGCTGGATCGGTTCTGGCAGAACCTGCGCCGCGCGGTCGGCTGGGATGTCCAGTACTTCGCCGCGCTGGAACCCCAACGGCGTCTCGCCCCGCACCTGCACGCCGCGATCCGCGGCACCATCCCGCGGACCATGCTGCGGCTGGTGGCGGCAGCCACCTACCACCAGGTCTGGCGGCCAGCGACGGACCGGCCGGTCTACGACGATCAGCATCTGCCCGTCTGGGACGACACCATCGGCGCCTACCTCGACCCCGACGCCGGCGACCCGCTGCCCTCGTGGGATGCGGCGCTCGACGCGATCGGTGAGGACGACGAACCCGCGCACGTCGTGCGGTTCGGTCCGCAACTCCAGGCGGACGGGGTGACGGCGAACTCGGTGAACACCGGCCGGATGATCGGCTATCTCACCAAGTACCTGACGAAGACCCTCGACACCTGTCACGAGATCAGCAGTGACCGGCAGCGGGCGCATGTGGAGCGGCTCGCCGATGCCCTGCGCTACGAACCCTGCTCCCCGACCTGTGCGAACTGGCTGCGCTACGGCATCCAACCCCGCAACCCCCGGCGCGGCCTCACCCCCGGACGGTGCACCGGCAAAGCCCACCGGCGCGAAACCCTCGGCTTCGGCGGCCGGCGGGTGCTGGTCTCCCGCCGCTGGTCTGGCAAGACCCTCACCGACCACCGTCGTGATCGGGTCGTCTTTATCCGCCAGCAGCTCGCGGCACTGGGCGCCACTGGCACCGGACCGGCCGCGCCCGAGGACGATCCGACCCGCATCGCCTGGACGCTGCTACGCCCCGGGGACCCGGCCGCACCCCGCCGCGAACATCTGATCTTGCATGCCATCGCCCAACGGCACGCCTGGCGCGCACAGCTCGGAATCGGCACCGAGGAAGGGGCCGGCGGGGATTCGGCAACAGGGCCGCCGCTGGCGGACGCAGCCTGACCCCACCCCGGCAAGCCCCTGGAGAGCCTGCGTGACCAAGCTCCTGCTCACCCCGACGGAAGCCGCTGACCTGCTCGGCGTCAGCCGCAGCACCGTCTACGAACTGCTGAACAGCGGCGACCTCGAATCCGTCCGCATCGGCCGTGCCCGCCGGATCCCCTCCGCCTCGCTGCTCGCCTTCGTCCACCGGCTCCGCGGCCTCGACGACGGACAGGCAGCATGATCACCCTCACTGGCCGTCGGGCGGGGGCAGGTCGGGGCGGTGTTCGGCAATCCATGCCTCCACATCGACGGTCCGCCAGATGTGACCGGCGGCCAGGGAGGCATACGGCGCGGGGAACGACGGGTCTTCCTTCAGAAGCTGGTTCACCCGCGTCCGCCCGACCCCCAACCGGCGGGCGATCTCCGCCGCTCCCATGAGCGGTTGCGTCATACCCCGCAATCTACTGGACGACCGTCCAGCGCCACGTGTACCGTGGATGTCGCTGGACGGTCGTCCAGTCGCGTTGAGGCGGTTCCGGCCGAGTGCGGCAACACCCGACCGGAACCTTGGCCCCTTCCTGCGCGAACAGGAGAGAGACCCATGCCCATCTTCCCGTCCGACGCCCCGGATCCCGACCGAACCCCCGGCGGAGACGTGCCGCTGATCGTGGCCAGCATCGTCCGGCCCGGCGTCTATGCGCTGACGCTGCGTCCTGGTGCTGATGCCCGCGAGATCGCCGAGGTCCTCGCCTGCATGCCGGTCGACGCCTTCCTGACCGAGCACGTCGGCGACATCGACCTGACCATGGTCTTCCGGACAGTGCCCGACGGCAGGGAACCTGATCCCACCGGGGGCGTCACCCCGACGGCACCGGCGGCGGCACGCGGAACCCGCCCGTAGCGGTTCTTCTGCCCCACCCATTTTTCTTCCGTTCTCTGGTGGCGCCTCAATCTGTCGGGGCGGTGGACGGGTCCAGGGTCGGCCATAGGCCGATCGCGTAGCGACGCGATAGCGCCCTGGACGCGGCCGGCGACCCGGCAGACCATCCCAGCGCCAGAGAACGGAAACCCCAACTCGCGCCGGACCACGCGACTCGCGACCCGCGCCCGTTCTTTCGGCAAGGAGCCAGAACCACCATGCCCACCAACACCCCACGGCGGGTGACCCTCATGCAGGCGCTGCATGACCACCTCGACCGCGCCGACCGCGGCCAGGGACGCGGTTACCCGCAGTCGGACGGAGAGACCAAGTTCGCCTGCGACATGGAAGACAGCCCCTACGGCTGCCCATGGTGCGACGCCGTCGAATGGCCCGACGGCAACCCCCTGGACGTGGCCTGATGGCCGAGGGTAAGGGCAGCAGACGCGGCAACGGCGAAGGCTCGATCTACCGGTACCGCAACGGTTGGGCCGGTCAGATCAGTATGCCGGACGGCACCCGGCCGACGTTCTACGGCAAGACGAAGGACGACGTCCGAGGGAAGATCATTGCCGCGCTCCGGGCGGTGCAGGACGGGGTGCCGCTGGTCACGACACGGATGACGGTGGCCGAATATCTCGATCAGTGGGTGACCATCGTTCTGCCTTCCCGCGTGGTCGCCGGAACGCTCGCCGAGTCAACGGCCGAGTCGTATGCCGATCAGGTCCGGCTGCATATCACGCCGATCCTCGGCCGTCACGAGCTGCGCAAGCTGTCCACCGCGCACGTCCGCCACTGGATGACGCGCAAGCTCACGGAACCGTCGTCCGCGGGTCTGGCGCAGTGCGCGGCCTGGGAGGCTGAGGCGGCCCGCAAGGCGGCAGAACGCGCGAAAGAGAAGAAGACTCGCCCGGCTCGACGCGCGACAGCACAGAAGAAGGCTCCGGCACCGAGCGAACGCAAGCCCGTCAAGCCGCTGTCGGCCCGGTCGGTGCGCTACCTGCTGGTGATCCTCACCGCGGCGTTGAATGACGCGGTCCGGGAGGAACTGCTGACCCGGAACGTCGCCGCTCTCGTCCAGCCGCCGAGGAAGGCCGATGCGCCGATACGGGCGCTCACCGAGGAAGAAGCCCGTCGGGTTGTCGCGGTCGCGCTCGTGGACCGGATGTCCGCGCTGTGGCTGGTGCTGCTGGCGCTCGGGCTGCGCAAGGGGGAAGCGCTCGCGCTGCGCTGGGATGCGCTCGACCTTGATGCGGGCACGGTCGCCGTGGTGCGCAAGCAGCGGCGTCGCAAGGCGGGAATTGATCCGGAGACCGGCCGGCAGCGCTGGGAACTCGTCGAAGAGGAAGCCCTGAAGACGAAGGGTTCAAAGGCGGTTCTCGCACTGCCCGACATGGTCGTCACGATGCTCCGTGAGCACCGGTGGCGGCAGGACGACGCGAAAGCCGACCTCAGCGCCAAAGCGGACCAGGCGGAAAAGGACCTGGCGGCGCTGGCCGCGCAGAACCTCCCCGAGGGGGTGTCCGGGACTCCGGCGGACCTGAAGGTCATCCGGTGGGAAGACCCCGGACTGGTGTTCACTACCGCACTCGGGCGGAAGGTCGACCCGCGCAACGTCAACCGGTGGTGGGACGCGGTGTGTGAGCGGGCTGAGGTGCGGCACACCCGCGTGCACGATCTCCGCCACACGGCGGCGACGATGCTGTTCCGGGCCGGCGTCGACCTGAACGAGATTCGCGCGCTTCTGCGTCACACCCGCCTTGGCACCACCGCGGACATCTACGTTGACGTTCTGGCGGACGTCCGGCGGGGGACGGCCCGCAGCATGGACGACATCCTCACCCGGCTCCGGAACCCGACCACCGCTACGGAGAGTGAGGCAGACGAGGGTGCCGCCTGAGTCGTCCCGCAGTACCGTTCGCCAACTGCAGTATGAACTGCAGTACACGAGGTCTTGAAAGCGGCAGAGCCCCGCACCTTGGATGGGGGTGCGGGGCTCTGGCCTGTCTCAACCGTGCGTGCGCTCGGCAACGCACCACAAACATCCCCAACCACCGTGGCCGATGCGGTTGCACATCGCGCACACGTTCACGCTCCTCGGCCCAGCGTAATCGCTGTGCCCGCCTGCAGGGCGTACATCCGAGCCCTGCTGCACGAACTCTGCTGGCTGGGAAACATCGAGACCCCGTAGCGTGTGGACGCTGCGGGGCCCCGACCTGCCTCAACCAGGCGTGCACCGCAGGAGAATCGAACTCCCGAACCTCCCAGCGGGGACAAAGGAGGTGAGCCGACCGGCGCTGCCTCTCAGGCTACCCGATGCCAAGCCGCGCCCCTGTCTCGCCATAGCTGCACGGGCCGCCGCTCCTGGACGTCCGATCCTGGGCGGCTCGAGGCGGCGGGCGTGCCTGAGGACGTCGCCTTCGCGACCAAGCCCACCCTCGCCCGACAGATGATCGAGCAGGCGCTCGACTGAACCGCCCCGGGGCTGGTGGAGGCTCTTGACCTTGGAAGGATGAGAGCCGTGCCGGGGCTGTCAAGTTAGCGGTGTAACGGGTGATGTTGGACTACTTGGGGACCACTAGCGGCTCTGCGCACTACGTCTGAAACCGTGTTTGGGTGATCACGCTGTGGATGTGGTGGTGGTGACGGGGAGTGGCCAGGCTGGGCGGGTGGCGCGGGAGGCGACGTAGCGGGCGCGGGTCTGTTGGTGGACGATGTTGGTCAGGCCGAACGCCGTGCGGTAGACGAGTTTGATCAGACGGTTGACACCCTCCGCGGTGGCGTTGGACAGGCCGTGGAGC
>NZ_JDWE01000106.1:0-5867 GCF_000685765.2 Frankia sp. BMG5.23 | reverse complement strand
TCACGCCTTTTTTCTTCCACCGGTCA
Organism: Frankia sp. BMG5.23; assembly: GCF_000685765.2. Lineage (NCBI taxonomy): Bacteria > Bacillati > Actinomycetota > Actinomycetes > Frankiales > Frankiaceae > Frankia > Frankia sp. BMG5.23. Next base: position 5,841 of record NZ_JDWE01000106.1, on the reverse strand, counting down.
AAGAAGCCGTAGACCGTCTGCCACGGCGGGAAGCCCGCCGGCAGCGCGCGCCACACGATCCCGTTGTGTGTCACGTACAGGATGGCGTCCACGATGTCCCGGCGAGAGTGCGCCTCGGGCCGGCCGTCCTTCGATACCGGCGGCAACACAGCTTCGACAAGCGCCCACTCGGCGTCGGTCAGATCCGATGGATACCGGTGTGTACGTACCATGACCAGCCCCTGCCGCCATCACCCCCGTCCAAACCCCACCACCAACATCCACACCAACTTTCCGTCACGCTCCGCATATGCAAAAAGATCCAAAACAGGCTCTTGGAGCCTTGCCGGTCGACAGCGCAACGGACATACATCCACCTCTCCCGTGGTCTTCGGCGTGAGTGGCTCGTCACCCTGCAATTCTCCGCGACAGCGCTGAAGTTTCGGACGACTGGGCATCGCGCTCACCGCGCGCTGAAGAGATAGCGCTCGAGTACCCGATCGACGAATATCCGGCCGACACCAGGGCCGCCGGCCTCTGCCTGGGGGTCGGCGTCGGCGTCGACCTCGGTCTCGGCGTCGGCCGCGCGTCGGTACCGGTCCGGGTCGGCGAACAGGCCGTCCGTCACCTCATGCTCGACCAGCTCCGCGACAGCGTGCGCGGAACCGCCGAGGGCACGCAGTGCCCCGCGCAGCGTCTCCCACTCGACGTGCCGGTCGTTGTCGTTCCACAGCTCGGCTGCCAGGTCGTGGACGAGGGAGACGACCAGCACGGGCGTCCGGATGGCCGAGGAGATCACCATGACGTCGACCGCCGCAGCCGAGTGGCGTGCCGCGGCTGCGTCCCTCACGCCAGCCGGTTCGGGGCGTGCGGGAGCCCAGCGCCGCATCCCGGCGGACACCGTGGCCGCCGTGGACGTGACGAAGACGGCGAAAGCCATCAGATCGAGCAGAATGGTACGAGGCCCACGCCATGGCAGTGACGGCTCGGACAGGCCCGCTTCGGCAGCGAACACCGCGGCCAGGGCCCCGTCGATCGGGCCCGGTACCTCTTCCCGCGCCGCCGCGAGCGGCGCCGGTACCTGGAGGGTCAGGATCCCCTCGAACGGGGCGGGCAGGCCGTCGGCGACGAGGCGGGCCAGGCGGTCACGGGCGTCGAGGACGTCGTTGAGCCAACCGGCGGCGACCGTCGGAAGACTGCGCGCCGCCCGGCCCGGTGCACCGGCCCCGTCCACGGCCGACCCGCCCGGCCGCCGTCGGTCGACCAGTTCGGCGAGTCCCGCGGCCACCCGCTGCAGATCGGCGTCGGCGAGGGCGAGGACATGGGTCGCTACGACCAGCGACGCGGCTGCAACGACATCCGCATCGGTGAGATGGCGGTGCACATGCTCGGCGGCGGCGGGGTGGATGCGCCGCGTGGTCTCGGTCAGGGTCGCCACCAGCCCACCCACCGGACTCGCGGACCACTGCCCGCCGGTGGCGAGCCGCTCGACGTCCGCGGAGCATTCCGCGACGGCCTTGTCGATCGCGGCGACGCAGGCGGCAGGCACCAGACCCAGCCGGCCCTCCGCACGCACGACGGCCGCCTCCACGTCCAGCATCGCCCGCAGCCACGCCGCACCGCTCGTCGCCGTATCGATGAGAGTTCCGGCCCAGGACGCCGCCCGCCCGTCACCGTGTCGTAGGTCGTCCATCGTGCCGCTTCCTCTCGCAGACGGAGGTCCGGTCGCGGTCACGGCCGAGTGCGGGGCGGACCGGTCCGGGCGATGTGCACTCGCCGCCTCCGCCGCCCGGTCGGGCGCCTGCCGTGGCAGCGGTAGCGGTAGCGGTAGCGGTAGCGGTAGCGGTAGCGGTAGCGGTAGCGGTAGCGCCAGACCAGACTGTGCGGCTCGGCTACAGCGACGCTCGAGAGCCGGCCCGGGCCGCGCTCACCCTCGGGCCTCCAGGGCCCGCAGCTGATGGCGCACATGGCAGCCACCCGGATAGACGGCGGCATCCGGCCCCACGCGCAGCACCCGGTGGCAGGGGATGAGGATCGGCAGTGGATTGGCCGCTACCTCCAGCCCCACCGCCGCCGCCTCCGCCGGTCGACCCGCCGCGACAGCCAGCTCACCGACCGTCACCGCGGCGCCGAAGGGCACGGCGCACAGGGCACGCAGGACCTCCCGCTGGGCCGGGCCAACCAGCGACGTGTCCAGCGGCACCGCGAACTCCCGGCGGTCGCCGTCCAGGTACTCCACGATCTGGCGGTACACGTCGTCGAGCTGGCCGCACCTGGCCTCGGCGGCCGGCCCGACCTGCCTGGTCACGCTGTCCAGCACGAAGTCGGCGTCCTGGTCGCGGAAGGCCACGCGCACCACACCCCGCTGGGTCCGCACGAGGAAGAGCCGGCCGACAGCCGTGTCCACGTGGCGGTAGGTCACGGCGGCGTGAAGCGGGGCTCAGTGCACAGGCATCTCGCTGATCGCCGGCCTCCGGAATGCGACGGTTCGTGCGTTCACCCCTACGACGTCCGGGCCGGGCTGTTTGTGAGCCCCGGGCAGGTCCTCGCGTCCTCGTCCGCCCGGGACGGGCCCCGGCCGCTGCGCCGACCGGATCCGACCAGGCCCGAGCCCGGGCTCACACTTGGGCCGTGTGGATCGTTCTTCTGGCATGGAGCGCGAACCGTTCGACGCCGTGGTCCAGCGGTGCGGGCCGATGGTGCTGCGGGTCTGCTGGGCGGTCGCCGGGCCGGATCTGGCCGAGGATGCCTGGTCGGAGACGTTTCTCGCGGCGCTGCGGGCGTATCCGGAGCTGCCTGCGGGCAGCAACGTCGAGGCGTGGTTGGTGACGATCGCGCGCAACAAGGCGATCGACCAGCTGCGGGCCCAGTCACGGCGGCCCGCGCCGACGGAGCGCCTCCCGGAGCCGGCCCGGTGGGAGGAGCGTGACACGCAGCTGGATCTGTGGGACGCGCTGAAACGGCTCACGCCCAGGCAACGGGAGGCCGTCGCGCTCCACTATCTCGCCGGACTCCCGTACGCCGAGGTCGCCCGGCTCGTCGGTGGCAATCCCGCCGCCGCGCGGCGCGCGGGCGCTGACGCCATCGCATCGCTGCGGAGCATGCTTGCACTGGCGAAGGAGGACGAGTCGCGATGACCAGCGACGATCTTCGGGCGCCCGATCCGTTCGCCGCCATGCCGGACCTCGATGCCCGGCTCAGTCGCCTGCGCCAACGGCTCGCGGCCGAGGCCGAGCGGGAGGGTCTGCTGGACGTGGCCTACCGCAGCGTGGACTCGCCCGTCGGGCGGCTCCTGCTCGCAGCGACCCCGCAGGGGCTGGTCCGGGTCGCCTATGAGGTGGAGGACCACGACGCCGTGCTCGCGTCGCTGTCCGAGCGGATCAGCCCCCGCGTTCTGCGGGCGAACGGGCGGCTCGATCCCGTCGCCGTTCAGCTCGACGCGTACTTCGCCGGGGCCCGGTCACGCTTCACACTGAGCCTCGATCTGCGGCTCGCGACGGGATTCCGGCTCTCGGTGCTGGAGCACCTGCGCGACATCCCCTATGGCAGCACGGCCAGCTACGCGGCGGTCGCCGCGCTGGCGGGCAGCCCTCGCGCGGTCCGGGCAGTGGGGACGGCCTGCGCGACGAATCCACTGCCCGTGATCCTTCCATGTCATCGCGTCATATACAGCGACGGCCGGATCGGCCGCTACCTGGGCGGCGAGCAGGCCAAGCAATCCCTGCTGCGGCTCGAGGGGGCACTCTGACGCGGCGCGGAGAGGTCACAGGGCATCGGATCGCAATCGACACCTCACGTTCCGGCCTGTCCGGGCGTCTCCTTGCCGAGAGCCTCGTCAACGCTCTCGCCGCCGCCCCGGCGGCGGGCCGAACCCCTGGACGGGACAACGCATGTCTGCAGCACTTGTCACCGGGAGCAACCGTGGATTGGGCTTCGCAACCGCGCAGGCGTTGGCGCGGCTCGGGCACCGGATCCTCGTGACCGCGCGGGAGCAGGCCGCGGCGGACAAGGCCGCGGCCGATCTGACGGCGCAGGGATTCGACGCCGACGCCATCGCGCTCGACGTCACCTCCCCCGACAGCATCGCGGCAGCCACCAGGCGGGTCGCGGAGCTGCCGGCCGGCCTGGACATTCTGGTCAACAACGCGGGGATCCTGCCCGAGGCCACGGACGGCGAGCAGCACGAGTTCGCCTCCCTCGATCTGTTCGGGAAGACGTACGCGACCAACGTCTTCGGCCCGGTTGCCGTCACCGAGGCGCTCCTTCCGCTGCTGCGCAGGAGCCCGGCCGGCCGCATCGTCAACGTCTCCACCACGATGGGCTCGCTCAGCGACCAGGCGAACCCCGCATCGCCCTACTACGGCCTGATCGTGCCGGCGTACCAGAGCTCGAAGGCGGCGCTGAACAGCATCACGATCTCGCTCGCCAAGAAGCTCGCCGACACCCCCATCAAGATCAGCTCAGTCTGCCCGGGCTTCGTGCAGACCGACCTGACCCCGATCAACAGAGAGCAGGCTCAACTCACCGCCGACCAAGCCGCGCAGGTCGTCGTCCGGGCCGCGACCCTGCCCGACGACGCCCCCTCGGGCACGTTCTTCGACCAGAACGGCATCGTAGCCTGGTAGCAAACACCGCGCCCGGGTAGCAGCGCGCCGCACCCGACCGGCATGACCCACCAGGCGTGACGGGGTTCGGTCCGGCGGGAGTCGCTGCGGCCGCCGGGTGCCGGCCTGCCCGTGGAGGACAGGCCTGGCACTCGACGGCCCAGGCCGCAGGCCGCGACGGAGCGCCCAGGATCAGCGGGCGCGGGTCAGCTGGCGGCCCGTTCCCTGCCGAAACGCCTGCGGCGACGACTCCCACCGGTCGCCCAGCAGCAGGTCGCTGCCGGCGAGGATGGCACGCATGAGGTTGGACGTCCGGAACGTCGGCTCGATGCCCATCGTGTCGATGAGCGTGGAGCGGAGGCGACGGAAGACCGAGGCGGCTCGCTTCGGATGGCCGGACCGGGAGTGGGCCACCATGAGCTGGGCGTGCAGGTCGTGCATCAGATGCAGGCTGATCAGGTCTTCCAGTTCGGGCACGAGCTCGTGGTGCCGCCCGAGCGCCAGGTCGGCCTCGATCCTGAGCTCGGTCGCGTGCAGCCTGGCCTCCTCCAGCGCCATGACGTGCGGTGCGCTGAGGCTGCCACGTTTGACATCCGCGAGGGCAGGGCCGCGCCACTCGCGCAGCGCCTGGCCCAACAGCCGGCTCGCCGCCTCGGCATCGCGCCGAGCCGCGGCAGTCCGCCCGGCCCGATATAGATCATCGAATCGGCACCGGTCGAAGTCGTATCCGTCCGCCACGATCTGGTATGCATGGTTCCGGGTGACGAGAACCTCGCGAGAATCCTGGACCGACGGCAGCCGGAGACTCCGCCGGATATGCAGCACGTAGAGGGTGCGTCTTTTTGAGCACGTAGAGGGTGCGTCTTTTTGAGCATTCCTGGCGGCGTGGCCGCCACCTGATCGGATGAGAATTCTGTGGGGCTGCGGTGGCCTGTTTGTCGCGTTCGGGGTTGTGTCTGGGATGATGGTGGGGCGTTGCCCGGTCGACGTCGGCTGTCTCTGGTGCGGACGCAGGGCTGCGCGGAGGTAGCTGTCGGTTACGATCAACTACGTCTGGTAAGTGCCCGGGCGTGATGGCTCACGCGTCCTACGTGGTGACGTAGAAAGCCTATGCCGCTGCGCGGCGACGGCAGTGGCGACCTATTCGAAACCGTCGATTCGATGTAAGTAGTCGGAAGTCGCGTGGGGGAATGCTGACGGGCGGTGTCACCGGGTGTGACACCGCTGGAGTCGGGCTGGCGTGGCTGGGTCAGCCGGG
>NZ_JDWE01000105.1:0-6064 GCF_000685765.2 Frankia sp. BMG5.23 | reverse complement strand
CAGAACGCGCCAGCCGGCGAACGCAAGACGATCAACTCCGCACCCCAGAGATCAACTCAAGCTGAGACCCGGCGAAAGCGTGCAGAACGCCCACTGACGTCTGCGTGGTCTGGAGTGCGGCGTGTCTGTGGGCGCATTGTCCCGTGCCGCGGCCGTGGTGGTGGGAGCCGGGGCCGTGTCGCGTGCGGGGATCTGGGAACGGTTGGCGGCGATACCGGATCATCGGTCCGCCCGAGGGCTGGTCTATCCGCTTCCGGTGCTGGCAGCGGTCTGGTTGTGCGCGGTGACCGCGGCCGGGCATGACCGGGTCGCGGCGGTGACCGAGTGGCTGGCGGCGACGAGCTGGACGGAACGAGTCCGGTTACGGCTGCCGTGGAATCCGTGGGACGGGCACCTGCTGCCGGACGAGGCCACGATCCGCCGGTTCCTCAACACCGTCGATGACCAGGCGCTCGCCACCGCGTTGCTTGATCCGCCGCTGGCCGACACCCCGGCTGACCTCACCGATGCGGTCCCGTCCGCCCCGGTTCGTCCGCCTGCCGGGGACCAGGCGGTGCCAGTGCGGGCGTATGCGGTGGACGGGAAGACCAGCCGAGGCGCGAAACGCGCGGACGGGAGCCAGGTCCACCTGCTCGGGGTCGCCGCCCACGGCGCCGGGGCGCTCCTCGGCCAGCGGGAGATCGACGCGAAAAGCAACGAGACCACCGAGTTCCGTGCGCTGCTGGCACCCCTGGAGCTGGCCGGGGCGTTCGTGTCGTTCGATGCCCTGCACACGGTGCGGTCCAACCTCGACTGGCTCGTCGTCCGGAAGAACGCCCACTACCTGGCGGTCGCGAAACACAACCAGCCGAAGCTACGGGCGTTCCTGGCCGCGTTGCCGTGGACGGAGATCCCGACCGCGGACCTCACCCGCGACCGGGGTCATGGCCGGGAGGAGACCCGCACCCTGAAGGTCGCCACCGTCACCCACCTCGACTTCCCACACGCGGCCCAGGCCATCCGGATCAGACGCTGGCGCCGGCAGAAAGGCCAGCCAGCCAGCCACGAGACGGTCTACGCGATCACTGATGCGACCGCGGACCAGGCCAGCCCCGCGCTGCTGGCCGATCTCGCCCGCGGCCAGTGGCACATCGAGGTCAAACAGCACTACGTCCGCGACGTGACCTTCGGGGAGGACTCCAGCACCAGCCGGACCGGCCGCGGTCCCGCCGTCCTCGCGCTGTTCCGGGCCACCGTCGCCGATACCCTGCGTCGCGCCGGTCATCGCAGCGTTCCCGCCTGCCGCCGCGCCCACAAGACCGCCACCGCCGCCCTCGACCTTCACGGCTTCCCCTGACAACCCGGACAGACCACCGCCACCGACGATCTACCGACAGAACCGATCAGAACGCGAGCGTGCCGGAGCCCTGGGACTTGCCGATTAATAAGGTCCGTTCTTGATGTTGTGGATCAGGGTGGTGAGGTCCTGGACGGTGGGCGCGGTGATCGGCGCGGGTTGGATCCGCCGGTCGAGGCCGTCCAGGACTGGGGTCATCTCGTGGATCGCGTCGCCGACGGCTCCGCGGGGTGAGCCCAGCAGACGGGTGAGGGCCTGCTGCTGGGTGGTCCACCGGTGGTGGATCACGGTGACCAGCAGCCGGTCGGACAGCGGCAGGGGCCCGCGTCGCAGGACCCGGTGACGGGCGCGCTTGGGGTGCAGGCTGATGGGCGGGTGGTCGAGGATGTACTGCTCGACGGAGGCGAGCAGGGTGGCGTACTCGCCGCCGTTCATCCCGGTGATCGTCGGATGGTGTAGCCAGTCCGGGGCCCGGTCGTCGGGCTGGCCGGTCTCGACGTACCGGGACGCCGGCGTCGAGACGGCGCGGGGTGGCGCCGGGGCGAGGGTGTAGTTCCACGGGCCGTGCCAGTCGTGGGCGGTCAGTGGTAGGGCGTCCATGACCTCGTCGGGCACGGTCAGCCCGGTCGGGTAGGAGCCGGGGTCGAGTTCGGCGTGGACGCTCAGCCCGGTGCGAGTCGTCGTCGCGCCGATCGTGTTGACCACGACCTCGTGGCTGGTCAACGGCCGGCCACGCCAGTTCGTACTGATCCGGGAGAACAACCGGTGCTCGATCTTGTTCCATTTCGACGTGCCCGGCGGGAAGTGGCACACGGTGATCTGCAGGCCGGTCGTGCGGGCGAGGTCGGCGAGTTCCTTCTTCCAGGCACGTACCCGGTAGCCGTTGGCCCCGCCGACGTCCGCGGTGATCAGCAGCCGGGTCGCGGTCGGGTAGCGGTGACGGCCTTCCCCGTCCCACCAGCGACGCAGGGTCGCGACCGCGAACGCGGCGGTGTCCCCGTCGCAGCCGACCGACACCCAGCCGGTGTCGGCGGCCAGATCGTAGACCCCGTAGGGCACTGCCTTCTGCGCGCCCTTCTCGGGAAAGTCATGGGCGCGGACCCGCACCGGCTGCCCCTTACGGTGCCACTCCCGTCCGGCGACGGCGTAGTCACCGAGGACTTCCTTTTTCTTCGTGTCCACACTGACGACCGGCTGCCCGCCCGCGGTGAACTCCTTGACCCGTTCGTTGATATAGCGAAACTGGTCGTCCCGGTCAGGGTGACGTGCGCCCTCGGTCGTGCGTGAGGTGCCCTGCAGGCTGAACCCCTCCGCCCGCAGCAGCCCACCGACCGTATCCGCGCCGACCGGATGCCCACGTGCGGTGAGCTGCTCGGCGAGCCGGCGGGTGGACTTCACCGTCCACCGCAACGGCGACTCCGGAGCCCCCCGCTGGTCGGGCTCGACCAGCGCCAGCAGCGCCGCCACCAGCTCCGGATCCTTCTCCCGCAACGCCTTACGACCCCCACCCGGCGCGCGCACCCGGCCCGTCGAGGCTGCGCCCGCCCCCAGCTCGGCGACACCACGCGAGACCGTGTCCACCGATACCCCGGCCGCCCGGGCCACCAGACGGATCCCGCCATGCCCGAACGCCCGCGCGTCCGCACCCAGCACCAGCCGGCGCTGCCGCTCATCCAGATGCGGCAACAGCACCGCGAACTTCTCCGCGAGCACCACCTCGTTGATCCGCTCCACACGCCGGAGCGTCCCACGATCTCCCGCGTAGATCAAAGACCGGAGTTATTTTCCGGCGACTCCCAGGGGGTGGGGGTGGCCTGCCAGGGCTGTCGGGGGGAGGCCGTGAAAGTCGAGTGCGGACGCGCTCGCCTACGCCCGCCAGCTCGCCGACGCGACCGACCGGTTCCCCGACACCCGCTGGGCACAGGCCCGGCCGCCGGGACGCGGGCCTGGCCTGCCCTGGCAACCAGGCCAGACGACGCATGGCGGTGCACCTGTCCGAACGCCGCCTGCGTCCTGTCGCCGACGCGACAGCCGGGTGACCCGCTATTCGATCACCGCCGCTGCCGGCACCTGTTCACCGACGCGGGCTTTTCCGGCACCCTCGTCGGGTGGGCGAAAGACGTCCTCGCCACCACGGTCGAGGTCGTGAAGAAGAAACCCGGCCAGAAGACCTTCGAGGCACTCCCGCGACGGTGGGTCGTCGAGCGCACGTTCGCCTGGACGACCGCCCACCGTCGACTCGCGCGCGACTACGAACGCCGCACCGCGCATTCGGAGTCCTTCTTCCGCTGGGCACTGATCCGCACGATGGCCCGCCGCATCGTACGAGGGACACCCGTACCCCGCTGGCGACCTGGATCCACCCCCGACCCCCAATAGATCAAGATTCCAAACAGGCTCTGAGCTTGTCGTTTAACCGCCGGGTGTCACGCTGCGCGATACCTGCTGGTGTTGTGGGGCGGGTCGGCGTGTCCTCGTGACATGGGACGACCTTCGGAAGATCGTGCTCTCGCCAAAGAAGCCGGATCAAGCCGAAGGTCGTGATGGGCAGTGTGCAGGACGAACCAGGACGCGTCGAGGCTCTGGGACGGCTGTGTCGCTTCCGGCTGGAGTTCTACGACTGCCTGACCCGCCGAGCGGACGCGCTGTTCGAAACGGCGGAGGCGGTGCTGTGCACCGACGGCCCGGTCCGGACGCTGGTCGACCTGACACTGGCCCCGGAGCACCGTCGCGGCCATGGAGCCTTGTACGACGGGCTGAACAGCGGCCGATTAGAGATCGCCCGGCTGCGACGTGCGCTCGCGGACCTTCCGCTGCCCGCGGCCGCTGACGGACGACTCGTGCTGGCCGTCGATGTCAGCCCATGGCTGCGCTCGGACGCCTCGACCAGCGCGGAGCGGCTGTTCTGCCATGTTCATGGTCGCGCGAAGAACCAGTCCCAGCTGATTCCTGGCTGGCCGTACTCGTTCGTCGCGGCCCTCGAGTCCGGCCGGACGTCGTGGACCGCGCTCTTGGACGCAGTTCGCCTCGGCCCCACCGACGACGCCACAGCGGTGACCGCCGACCAGCTCCGGGCGGTCGTGGGCCGGCTGATCGCCGCCGGGCACTGGCACGACGGAGACCCGAACATCCTGATCGTGATGGACGCCGGGTACGACGTGACCCGGCTGGCGTTCGTCCTGGCCGACCTGCCTGTCGAGGTGCTCGGCCGGATCCGTTCCGACCGTGTCCTGCGCCTGGCCAAACCACCGAGACAGCCGGGTACCAACGGCCGTCCGCCCAAGCACGGCCCCGAGTTCGCCCTCGACAGGCCCGCGACTTGGCCCGAACTGCAGCACACCACGACCACCAACACCAGCCGCTACGGCACCGCCACCGCGACCAGCTGGAACCGGCTACACCCCCGGCTCACCCACCGCACCTGCTGGCTCGACCACCCCGGAGACCTACCGATCATCGAAGGGACCCTCATCCGCCTGCAGGTCGACCACCTCCCCGGCGACCGCGACCCCAGGCCCGTCTGGCTGTGGTCCTCCGCGGTTGACGCCACCGCCACCGACATCGACCGCGCCTGGCAGGCGTTCCTGCGCAGGTTCGACCTGGAACACACCTTCCGACTGTTCAAACAGACCCTCGGCTGGACCCGCCCGAAGATCCGAACCCCGCAGGCCGCGGACCGCTGGACCTGGCTGATCATCACCGTCCACACCCAGCTCCGCCTCGCCCGACCCCTGGCCCGCGACCTACGCCGCCCCTGGGAGAAACCCGCCCCACCAGGACGACTCACGCCCGCCCGAGTCCGACGAGGATTCCGGAACATCCGCGCGATCATGCCCCTCCCCGCCAGCGCACCGAAACCCACCAAGGCTGGCCCCGGCCGCCCTCCCGGCTCACGCAACCGCAGACCCGCACCCCACCACGACGTCGGAAAAACCATCCGACGGGACCTCACCATGACCGCCCACCAACACCGCACAGGTTAAAAATCAAGCTGAGACGAGCGGGCCGCTGGAGGAGTCGATCTGCCGAAAAGGATTTTCACCATCTACCGAGGTAAGTATTCGGAAGTCGTGTGAGGGCATGGTTGTGGGCGGCGTGACTGTGGGTCACGCCGCGCCGGGTGGTGGTCAGCCGGGTGGCTGTTTCCACGTGGCGAGGTCGTCGGGGCTGGCCAGCCAGGGCAGGAACCGGTCGAGGTCGGTTCCCTGTGGGGGTTTGCCGCCGGCTCGGCCGCAGGCGTCGAGGTAGGCGGTCAGGTAGGTCAGCGTGTTCAGTCCGTGCTTCTCGGCGGTGCCCAGGACGGTCCAGACGGCGGCGGCGAGGGCCGCGGCGTCGTCGGTGCGGGAGCCGTAGGCGTTCTTGCGGGTCACGACCGGGCGGCGCGGGGCGCGCTCCGCGGCGTTGTTGTCAAGATCTACCATGGGGTAGTCGCGGTGCGCGACGACCCCGTCCCACTCGCGTTCGAGGGTGGCGAGGGCGTCCTTCGCTGCGGGCTGTAGCCCTGGGGAGGCCTGCTGCTCGCGGCGGGCGGTGTCGATCGCCTCGATCGCGCCGTCCCAGGCGGTGTAGGCCTCGGCCAGCCGGGTGTCGGCGTCGGGGCCGGGGGTGTCGCGCGCTCGCGCCCACGCCGTGGCCAGTTCCCGGTGGGCTGTGTAGAGCGCGCGGAACCGGTCGAGCCAGGCCTTCTCCCAGTACTCCAGCTGGACCGGGTTCGACAGCCTCGCCCGC
>NZ_JDWE01000104.1:0-6248 GCF_000685765.2 Frankia sp. BMG5.23 | reverse complement strand
CCGCAGAATCCGACACGACAACGCCCTGCTCCTGGCCATCCTCACTCTCGACAACCCCGCTGACCTGCATCAATGACTTTGCGGGTCACCCTGGGTCGTTCGGGGCGATCCACATTCTCACTTCCGCCGTCCGAGGCCCTCGTCGTGCCACATTCAGGTGACGGCCGCGGTTACACGGTGCCTCCACGCCTGTTTGCCCGACTACGCGACGAGGTGATTCCGGGAGCCCGTTCCAAGGGAATCGATGTCCGGGTGTCTTGTGCATACCATAGCCGAGGCGACGACTGGGGGATGGTGACGAATCCGACCTCGGGTGTGAATCATGCGGGATTCTTCGTGAGTTTCGGTGGAACAGGCGACTCTCCGCAGGTGCGTGATATCGATATGAGGACCCTGCGTAACTGTGCGCGTTTCGCGGCCTATGCCGTCGAAGCCCTGGGCGGCGGTAAGGCGGCTGATGAGATAGGGTAGAATAGAAATACTGGCACCGGCGGCCCAGTCGCCGTGCGTGTTCACTCGATCGTGAGAGGTGCACTTGTGACCCTGAACGTCGCGGTTCTGACTTCGCACCAGGGCTCGAACCTTCGCGCGCTGCGGACGGCCTCGAACGAGGAGGGTGCCGGATTTGAGATTGCGCTCGCCATCTGCAACAACGGCGGGGCGCCCGCGCTCGCATTTGCCAAGGCTGCGGGGATTCCTGCGCTACATCTCTCTCGCAGGACCCATCCGGAGGCGGGTGCACTCGACGCCGCGATGTGCTCTGCGCTGGAGGATGCAGGTGTCGGACTGATTGTCACAGCCGGGTATCTGAGAAAGCTCGAGGCTCAGACTCTGGCACGATTTGAGGGCAAGATCATCAATGTTCACCCGGCTCCGCTTCCTGAGTTCGGCGGCCAAGGGATGTTTGGAGCGGCAGTACACGAGGCGATTCTGGCCTCCGGAGTCCGGGTGAGCGGACCCACTATTCATGTTGTGAATGCGGAATACGATGCCGGACCTGTAATCGCCCACGCTGACGTTCCGGTCCTGGCGGACGATACGGTGGATAGTCTCGCCGCGCGTGTTCTCGAGATGGAACACCGGCTACTTCCGGCCGTGGTCAGCAGAATCGCAGCTGGGGAGCCTTTTTCATTTCAGAACCCCTGGAGTCTTCAGGATATGACGGCCCAAGTGACCCGGTCTCGATGATGAATGTGCTACAGTGGAGCTCGGTAGCCGCGGTTCGCGAAGCCGGGCGTGGGGGACGGCGACGAGCGCTGGGAGCTAGTCACAGGCCAGTGTCCGACTCGCCTCCACTGGTGATGCGGCGAACCAGCGAAGCGAAGCCGGCGTGTCCATTGGTACCAATATGTTGCAGCTTGTGGCGAGCAAGCAGCATTCCGAGCGAAACTCCAAGGTCTGGCCGGGGCGGCTCGTCGCAGAGCATCGAGAGGAGCCCTGCAGCGAACACGTCGCCGGCACCTGTCGAGTCCCTTATTTCCTTCTCGCCTAAACACCGCTGTGGGTAGAGGCGACTGGTGATCCGGCGACCCGATCGGCGGTGGATAGTGATCCCTGTAGGCCGTTTGACGACGACTGTAGCGGCGTTCCCTTTAGCCAGGTCCAGGATCCGCGCGACGATGTCGTCCGCGTGTTCGTCGCTGCCGGCTTGGCCCAGAAGCGTCATCTCGGCGGCATTGAGCAGCAGGTAGTCGGACAGGCCGACTGGCCCGAGGACAGCCTCGGACCTCTCCGCTGACATGGCGTGGCCGGGGTCGAACATAATTACCACGTCGGGATGGATGGCGCGTAGCGCGGCGAGTAGCTTGAGCAGCCGGGGTGGCCTGACCGGGTCGAAGAAGGATGTGACATGAACTACCCGGGCTCTGCGGAGGTAGGTGAGTAGCTCGTCGAAGCGCTGGTCGATGATGTCGCCTATCAGGACATTCGCTCCGGCGTGTGTAAGCAGTGTCCGTTCGCTGCCATCCAGCAGCGACAGGCAGGCGCCGTACACCGCGTCCTCCCGCATCTCGACCTTGTCGGTGTCCACACCGACACGCTGTAATTCGGCCACGCCTGACCGGGCCCGTGGCGGGACGCTGCCGGCCACACCAATAAATCCTAGCTGCAGGCCGAGTCCCAGTTGGGAGAGCGCATAGATCGTGTTGAATGCTGAGCCGCCGAACGACGCGGTCAGTGACGTCGGCTCGACATGCGCGAGGATGCCGTCAAGGATCCCGTCAGCGACGGCATTTTCTGCACCCCGGGTGATGGGAATCGAGTCGCCGCTGCGCGTAAGGAGCCGGCCGTCGAGGAGCAGCCGGCGAAGCCCGGAGTCCGCAGCGGCGTCCGCCAGGTAGTCAAGGTTCAGGGCGCCGATGCCGACGATGTCGAGGGGTGCTGGTGGGCTAGTTGACCTGGGCTCATCTAGCATGACGGCGCGAAGACTACTACAGGTGCGCCGCCACGCGCACGCGTCTATGGAGAGGTCGGCCCTCGCCTCTGCGTCGGCGGATCGGCGAGTATGTCCAGGTCTTGACGTTCCAACGAGAACCTGGCTCGGATGCGGGCTGGCGTTCTTCCGCGACCTGGTCGCCCGCGGCCTGTCCGGCGTGCGCCTGGTCACCTCCGACGCCCACCGCGGGCTGGTTAACGCGATCGCCGCGACCCTGCCCGGCGCCTCCTGGCAGAGATGTCGGACCCATTGGGCCTGTGCAGGAACAACCTGGTGGTTCGACCAGTCTGGTTTGATGACGTGCTATAGCAATCGCGGGGGATGTTCTGGATCAGATGTCCTGTCGGTTCGCGATGCTGCTCCCGTACCTGGACGAACGGCAGCGGCGGCTGGTGCTGGCAACCGAGGCCCGGCTGCTGGGGCATGGCGGTGTCCGCGCGGTAGCCCGGGTCGCCGGGGTCAGCGAGACCACGGTCCGTGCCGGCGTGTTCGAGCTCGAAGCGGGCGAACAGCCGCTGACAGGTCGGCGTGTCCGCAGGCCGGGCGGAGGTCGCAAACGTGTCGAGGATGTGGATCCGGCCATAGCAGAGGCGTTACTCGCACTCGTCGAGCCGGACGAGCGCGGTGATCCGATGTCACCGCTGCGGTGGACCACCAAGTCACTGCGACACCTCGCCGAGGAACTCACCCGCCAAGGCCACCCGGTGTCGCCGTCCACGGTCCGCCGACTGTTACGGGCGGCCGGTTTCAGTCTGCAGGCGAACTCCAAGACCCTCGAAGGCAAACAGCATCCTGACCGGGACGCCCAGTTCCGCTACCTCCATGACCAGGTCATCGAGCACCAGAGGGCCGGCGAGCCGGTCATCAGCGTGGATGCGAAGAAGAAGGAGATGCTTGGCCAGCTCCCGAACTCCGGCCGTGAATGGCGACCGAAAGGCGACCCGGTCCAGGTGGAGGATCACAGCTTCTTCACCGGCCCGCAGGGTGAGACCGCGATTCCCTACGGCGTCTACGATCTGACCGCCGATGCGGGCTGGGTCAACGTCGGGGTCGACCACGCCACCTCGGCGTTCGCGGTGGCCTCGATCCGCCGCTGGTGGCAGGCCCGCGGCCAGGCCGACTACCCGCGGGCCACCCGGCTGCTGGTCACCGCGGACGCGGGTGGGTCCAACAGCTACCGCTTCCGGGCCTGGAAAGCCGAACTCGCCACACTCGCCACTGGCACCGGCCTGTCCATCACGGTCTGTCATTTCCCGCCCGGGCACCTCGAAGTGGAACAAGATCGAGCACCGGTTGTTCTCCCAGATCACCATGAACTGGCGCGGCCGGCCGCTGACCAGCCATGAAGTGGTCGTGAACACGATCGCGGCGACCCGGACCCGCAGCGGCCTACGCGTCGAAGCACGCTTGGACACCCGGGACTACCCGGTCGGCATCGCGGTCAGCAAAGCCCGCATCGACGCGTTGCCCATCGAACCCCATCCAGTGCACGGCACGTGGAACTACACCATTCATCCCGCGCATCCCGACAGCACCGCAGAACCATCCACCGTCCCCAATCCCATGGCCGTGTCGGACCGGGCCGCGACCCTGACGCTGCTGGCCCACCCGCGTCTGACCGGCATGAGCACCACCGACCTCGACGCGCTCGCAGCACGGCTGGCCCCAGCCCAGGCCGCCCGCTGGGAGCAGCGCCGCTACCAGCAGCGAGGCGGACCACGCCGCCATGCCCCTGGCACCCACGGCCGGCCCCTGCTCTCCGCGCGCGACCGGGTCCTGATCACTGTCGTTCACCTACGCCAGATCTGATCGCAGCGAGTCCTGGCGGACATGCTGGAGGTCAATCCACGCACCATCGGCGAAGCAGTCACCGACGTCCGCCAGCTCCTGCACGAACAGAGCATCACCATCGAGCCGACGACGCTGCGGTTCACCCAGGCCGAGCAGGTCACTGAGGTGGTTCCCGATCTTCGGACAGTGATCCCTGTAAGATGACTGGTCCGTAGACGGAGGATGTTGATGAGTCAGCAGCGCTGTCGCAGCTTCCGGAAAACTGGATCTGTCCCTGATCTTGTGATCGAAGTGGACCCGGGTACCGTCAGGTCGCGAGGAGAACTCGTTTGCGGAGCAGGTCGAAGTTCGCCCTGCCATACATCTGCCGTTTGATCATTTTGATGCGGTTCACGGCGCCTTCGACCTGTCCGGAGCTGTGCGGCAGGGTCAGTCCGTTGAGGACGGCGTCGTGGTCGCGCAGGAGGCCGCGGGTGAAGCGGTGAAGTTCGGGCAGGTCGTCGGCGTCGACGGCGGCGATCCAGCCGTTGAGCCGGTCGCCGTGACGACCGGTGAGCATCTGCGCGAACGCCGTGACGTGACCGACGGTCTTCTGGAGGTCCTGGCAGCGGGTGAGGATCGTCTTCAATGCCAGGGTCTCCTGCTCGTCCAGGTGCTCTGGGTGGGTGAGGATCCACCGGGTGACGGTGCGGACCTTGGGTGCCGGTCGTGCCGCGGGTGCGGCGGTGCTGCCGCCGGCGCGTAGTGGGCGCAGGAAGGCCAAGACAACGGCTCTGCTCCCGGGGTAGCCCTGGTCGTGGATCTCCTGGAACAGCTGGCTGCCGTTGGTGATCCCGGCGTTGACCCGCTCGGTGAGGTAGGGCTCCCACGGCCGCAGGATCGAGCCGTGGCCGTCGCGGGCCTTGGCCAGGACGTCGTCGACGCTGGTGGCGCGATAGTACTTGCGGACCGTTCCTCGGGCCAGGCCGAGTCGGGCGGCGATCGGCTTGATGCCCACGCCTGCGGCTTTCAGTTCCTGGACGGCGGCGTACCGCTCGCGGGCATGTCGCACGAACGCCCGCTGCTCGAAATGCGCGTCCCGCGCCGCGGCCACCGCGCCGTCAAGGTCCGCCCTTGGCTCGTCCGCGGCCTCGCAGGTAGTCGGCGGTTCCGCCAGGTAGGAACGGTGCCGGGCGACCGTCGTCTCGACGTACCCGGCGAGGTTGCTCCACAGATGGAAGCGGTCCGCTACCTGCACCGCGTCCGGGGCGCCGGTGCGGGCGCCATCGGCGTAGGCACCCGCCCGGTCCCGGCAGATCACCTGCGCGCCGGGATGCTCGCCCAGCCAGCCGGCGAACGTCGCCGCTTCCCGGTCGGGTAGCAGGTCCACCGGCCGGTGGCTGTCGAGATCGATCAGGACCGTTCCGTAGACCCGACCTCGGCGCAGCGCGAAGTCATCCACTCCGAGGAGGGCCACCGCCCCAATCTGTGGGTCGGGCAGCGCCCGGACCCGGCGCAGCAGGGTGTTTCGACCAGCGGGAAGTCCCATCCGGTTCGCGAGGCGGGCTCCGGCTCTGCCCGCCAACGCCAACCCGATCGCTTCGATCAACCGGCCGGCAAGCGGGGTGAACCGGGCATGCGGACTTGTCAGACCCCACGACCTGCTCCGCGAAGGTCACCCGCGGACAGTCCGCTGTCAGGCAGCGGAACCGCCGGATCAGCAGATCGATCTCCACGTGAGCACCCGCGATCGCTGCATCGACCAATCGGCGGCGATACCGCCCGTGCACCCGCTCCGACGCGACGCCGCACCCGGAACACACGCCGGAGGCCCCTCGAACACGAGCCCGTAACCGCAGCCGATCATCAGTCCGGTCAACCCAATCCCACCGACACCACCCAACCCGCCTGACCAGCCGGCCCCCACTCCCAGCAACGAACGGTCCCCACTCTCAGTGGGCGTTCTGCACGCTTTCGTCGGGCCTCAGCTTGAGTTGATCTCTGGGGTGGCCGGTGGGTCGGGCCGGGGCAGGACGAACAGGCC
>NZ_JDWE01000103.1:0-6361 GCF_000685765.2 Frankia sp. BMG5.23 | reverse complement strand
GGTTTGGACGGGGGTGATGGCGGCAGGGGCTGGTCATGGTACGTACACACCGGTATCCATCGGATCTGACCGACGCCGAGTGGGCGCTTGTCGAAGCTGTGTTGCCGCCGGTATCGAAGGACGGCCGGCCCGAGGCGCACTCTCGCCGGGACATCGTGGACGCCATCCTGTACGTGACACACAACGGGATCGTGTGGCGCGCGCTGCCGGCGGGCTTCCCGCCGTGGCAGACGGTCTACGGCTTCTTTGACCGGTGGAAGAAAAAAGGCGTGACCGCCGGGATCCATGACGCGCTGCGGGGCAGGGTCCGGCTCGCGCGGAGCCGACCGCGGGGGTGGTGGACTCCCAGTCGGTCAAGGGCGCCCAGACGGTCGGCGCCGACTCCGGCGGCTACGATGCCGGCAAGAAGGTCAACGGCCGCAAGCGGTTCGTGATCGTCGACACGCTGGGTCTCCTGCTGACCGTCCTCGTCGTCCCTGCCAACGTCCAGGACCGCGACGGCGGCCGGCGCCTCCTGATAGACCACTACTTCACCCATCATCGCTGCCGTCATCTGTTCGCCGACGGCGGTTTCGCTGGCNAGCCTGTTGCATGGGCGCGGACCATCATGAGGACCACCGTCGAGATCGTTCGGAAGAAACCCGGTCAGAAAACCTTCGAGGCCCTGCCGAAACGATGGGTGGTCGAACGTACCCTTGNCTGGCTCACCGCCCACCGGCGGCTTGCCCGCGACTACGAACGCCACCCCGCCACCTCCGCATCGTTCATCCACTGGGCGATGATCCGCACCATGGTCCGCCGTCTCGTTCGCGGGAATCCCGTCCCACGCTGGCAACCCCGCGATACTACAGAGCGTTAACATCACTCAAGATCCAGGACAGGCTCTCAGTAGCCATGGCCACGCCGTGGCGGGAGTCAGGTCCACCGGGTCGTGGAGGGCACGGCCGGTGGATCTGTGAACCACGAATACCCGGCGTCTGTCACCCGGTCGTGTTCTCGCTGCCTGCGGATGCCCGAATCGCGATCGTGATCTCGTTACCGGCCGCGGGGGCGACGGTGCAGTGCAGCCCGAGATCGGTGACACGGCCGTCGCGGGCGTTCCATTCGCGGGCGCCGTCGTCTTGGTGTGACCTGGCATTTTGTTGAACTTTTTTCTTGGTGCAAAATTCGCACAATCCGAACCGTCGCCTGATTCGCCCGGCGGGCGCTGTGGTCCAGAGCTCGTTTGCCGGTGTTGAGTTAACCCCTTAACCGCCTCGGGGTGCCGCTGGCCTCGGTCCGAGTCGCCGGGGCGGGCGTGATGCCAGTGAGTCGCGGTTTGCCCGTGCGGCTGGTCAACGGGCAGTCATGATCAGCGGCGATGCGCGTTGGAACGGTGCGCCCTGGACCTTGAGCTTCCTGCGGCTACCCTTGACCTGTGGGGTCCATCGCCGGAGTAGAGATCGACAGGGCACGCCTGGCCGCGATCTGCGCTCGTTACGGGATCGCGGAACTCCAGGTGTTCGGCTCGCAGGCGCGCGGCACCGCGACCGCTGACAGCGACATCGACATCCTGTACACCCTTGCGCCGGGCCGGCGTCTGGGCTGGGACATTGAGCAGCTCGCCGATGACCTCACCGGCCTGTTCGGACGGCCCGTCGATTTGGTCTCCGCCCGCGGGCTCCACCCGCTGCTCCGCTCGTCCGTCCTGGCTGAGGCACGGCCCGTCTATGCGGCGTGACGTCCTCCTTCTCAGCGAGATGATCGAAGCGGCCGACCAGGCACAGAAACTCACCGACGGAATCACCGTCAGCGCCCTGGAAGCGGACCGGCAGCGCCGCGACGCACTCCTGTGGAACTTCACCGTGCTCGGCGAAGCCGCCAGTCAGCTCTCCGAAGAGATCACCAAGAGCTATCCCGACATCGCCTGGAAGCAGCCCGTCCGGCTACGCAACCGGATCGTCCACGGCTACTGGTCCGTCGACCTCGAGATACTGCACACCGCGGCCAGAGAGCAACTACCCCAGTTCTCTGTCGACCTGCGTCGAGTCCTCGCAGCTGTACGCGAAGGCACCTGAACCCACCGAGGGCTGGAGCGTGAGTGGCCTGGTCGCCTGATGTCGGGCGCGGGCACAGGCAGTCGGTGAGGGCCACCGACGGGGTCAGCCGACCGGGGCGACCGACTCGATGTTGGCCACGGTGAAGTCCCGTTGTGCGTCCCGCAGGTGACACCACGCCTCGAGCCATCGGCCGTACAGCTGGTGCGGCTGGATCTCCCGGGCAGTCCGGTTTCCTGCCTTGTTCCGGTAGCTGATCAACACGTCGCGCTGGGCCTCGATCGCGTCGGCAAGCAGGATGATCTCGGTATCGGTCAGGCCAGGGTTCAGCTGCGCCAGCCGCGCGGACGTCTCCGAGATATCCGACCCGCCGCTGTCCGTGCCATCCGGGTCCGCGAGCAGCCGTGCGGCCAGCTTCTCCGCGTCCATCCGGGGCCGGACCCGGGACGCGGCCCGCGTCGGCGACCGGGGCGCAGCCGCGCGGTGCTCCTGCTGCTTCTCGACGATCACTGTGCCCGTCGCGTCCTCGGCGACCGGGGACAGCCCGGCCGCACGCAGCCGTGCCAGCACCTCGTGCGGCTCGTGCGAGCTGGACAGCACCGTCGGCGCCACCCGCGCCAAGGACAGCTTCGCCAATGACCGGGTATGCAGAATCTCGCTGATCAAGGCCTCTTCGGCCACGACGCACGAGCGCATTCCCCGCACCCGGATCTTCCCGTGGAGGCGAGCCACATCCTTGACCAGATATTCCAACTCCCGTATCGCGGCGGCCGCCTTGTCCCGCAGCTCGCCTGGCCCGTATAGATGCAGCGGGAAGAACCAGTCGACGTGCTCGCCGGCCACCCGCAACGACAGCCCACCGCGCGCCGCGCACAGCATGGCGCGTCGTAGCCCACCGGCGGCCGAGGCCAGGGGCAGCGGCGGGGCCAGTTCCTTGTCTCCGCGGATCTCCCGGCTGGTCGGAGCATGTTCCAACATCAACCATGCGGTCACCAGCGCGGACCACTGATGGGCCGGCGGAACTATGACCATCTCACCCGTGACGAGGTCGACTGCGATTTCCCCGGCGGCGGGCCGGCCCGCTTCTGGCTGTGGGTCTTCCTCGGTGAGGACTCGGTGTGCTTCGTGATGGACGCGACCCGTTCGAGTGCGGTCCTCGCCGACCATGTCGGCCTCGACCCGGACACCGGCCAGCTCAGCGACACCCCCGGGCGGCGCGCCGCGCCGGCTCGTGCTGTCGTCGGACTTCTACACCGTCTACGCCTCCGCCGGACGGCGGGCTGACGGCCTGGTCAACCTGTACTGCTGGGCGCACGCCCGGCGGCACTTCGTACGAGCCGGGGACGCGAACCCCGCCCAGCTCGGGATCTGGGCCCGCCAGCGGGTCGACCGGATCCGCGATCTCTACACCGCGCACGACGCGCTCGCCGCGGCCTGGCACACCGCCGCCACGGCCCCGTCCCCGCGCGCCGAGCGCGCCCTGGCCGCCGCCTACGCCGGCTGGGACACCGCGATCGGCATGATCGACACCGTCCGACAGGAACAGATGACCTCCCCGGGCCTGCAGGAACCCGCGAAGAAGGCCCTGGCCACGATGGACCGGGAATGGGACGGCCTGACCGCCCACCGCAGCTATCCCATGATCGGTCTGGACAACAACCCGGCCGAGAGAGCGATCAGGGGGCCAGTCGTGACCCGGCGCAACGCCGGCGGCTCCCGCACCGAGGACGCCGCCCGCGACGCCGCCACGATCTTCACGGTCACCGCGACCACGACGCTGCACGGACTGAACCTGCTGACCTACCTGGAAAGCTACCTCGACGCCTGCGGCCGGACCGACGACACAGCGCTCACCGGCACCGACCTCGAACGGTTCCTGCCCTGGGCCGCCAGCCCCGACGACCTTGAGGCGTGGAAACAGCCACCCAGCTGACCAGCGAACTCCTCGCAACACCCAGCGGCGTGACCGACCGTCACGCCGCCCGCGACCATGCACCCACGGGAATTCCGACTACGTACGTCTGAATCGACGGAGGTCGAACGTGACAACGGGTTTCACGGCTTCTAGATCGTAAGGGTTGGGTGAGACTTCCGCGCCCAGCTCGGGCAGGCATCCGATCGGATCGGTGACTCGGTCGAGTTCAAGGCTCGCCTCGAACAGGGATCGTTCGGGTTCGAGACTTACCAGATGGTAGAGAGTGTCTTTGCTGGTCGTGGGTGCTACATCGATGACGGTTCCGTTGAAGACAACAACATCGATGAGGTCAAGCGTCTTCGTGGCCTCGAAGACTTCGTGCACTATCCGCAACGTCATCCAGGCAACGAGCTGCGCATATAGCTTCTTGGCTTCAGGCTCTTTCCACTTTACCGGCCTGACCTCGGGTGCGGTCTTGAATAGCTTGTATTCCCTGATTTCGGGGATCACGGATCGTTGTGGGAATTCGATCTCGATGACGATGTCGTGTTCCTGGGGCCGGTAGGCGATTTTGCGTGCTACGGGGAAGCCGTCGGGATAGGACGTGGCCGCGAGCGCTTGGCCGACGAACCACTCGACCGCTTCCGGGTCACCGTCCAGACACGCCGCCCACTGTGCCGCGATGCGGGCGTTGTGCGCCGCGGCACGGTCGAGGGCCGCAGCCACCTGCTGGTCGTGTCTGGTTCGAGCCGCAGTGAGTTGTCGTAGCCGGTCGGTCTCGACCCGCTGGAACTCGGCCGTGTCGGCTTCCCACGTGCTTCGGGCCGCGTCGAACTCCCGCTGGTATCGACCCGACCCGCCCACCAGCCGGCTGGCCCGACCAGGAGCCGGGGGCTTGTATTGCTCCCAATCCGGCGCCCTACCAGCGATCGCCAGCGATCCCGGCTGAAAGATCGACTGCTTCGGTACTACCTCCAGCGCGGCCACGGTGAAGGCAGGGAGGCCCAAGACGTTGAGTAGCAGGTTCCTGCCCAGCTCTGCGATGTGAGCGGCTGCGGCAGCGGGGCTGGTCGTGCCAGCGGCCCGCCCGGCGGGCGGTTGAACGCGACGACGGTGCGGTGGGGGTGTGGCGGCGGGAGACGTGGCCGCGGGAGACGTGGCCGCGGGCAAAAAAATCGTTGCGGCCACAGGGTCCTGGATCGTCTTCGAGGACGAGGCCGGGGCTTTCGGACGGGCCGTAGAAGCAGTCGGCGATCACCGCGCGGAACGGGATCCCGGCTGTGCGGGCGTCGGTGACCAGGCCGGCGGCGATCTGCCCCTTGGTCTGGAACGACGGGTCGTTGCGCCCCTCGGGTAGGCAGGGGGCCGGCAGGTAGAGCCGGGTGTGCAGCGGGTGGTAGGCCCGCTCGTCGGCCCATGCCGTGGTCACCGCGACGACGCCACGCTCGATGGCCCCGCGGGAACCGAGGTACTGGCGGGAGACTCCCGCGGTGGCGTGCCCGCTCTTGCGGTCCCCGGAGTCGTCGATGACCAGGGCCCCGCCCGGCTGCGGGGCTGTGCCTGGCGCTCTGGCGAGCAGCTCAACCCGCCTACTGTTGATCTTCTGGTGGTCCCAGGAGGACTCCGAGACGAACCACTGCAGCCGCTGGGCCTGCCGGTGCTGGGCGCCGACCACCGGCTCCGCCCCGGCCAGGCAGGTCAGTGTCTTGTTCCGGTCCCGCGGCGCCAGCCAGACCAACCAGACAGTCCCGGAACCCCTGCCGCTGCGCCCGCGACGCGAACAGGTCATCGAACCGGGACGCGTACGCCTCCACGGCGCCGGTGCCGGCGGGCACGGCAGCCGCGCTGTCATCACTGCTCACCCCCATGACCGCAGGCGATCACTTCTCCTTATTCCCTGTTCCCGCTCCCATTACCGATCACAACAAACCACCGCCAGTTACTTTCGCTCCCGGCGCAGGCCTGCCGGTGACCGGATTCGGAACCCCCGCCCGGGCGCTCTGTGCACCTCCTGTCGCCGCGACGGCTTGTCAAGAACCTCACGTAGCAGCTTGGTGGGCTGCTACGGTGTGGGCGTGGCGGCGTCAGGCGCCGACGTGGATGTGGGACGCCCACTGTGACGGGGATCGCGGCGCGTAGTTGCGCTGGGCACGGGTGGCGTTGTGAACGGCCGCGGCCACGTCGCTACCGTCGGCTAGGAACCTGTAGATATTTTCCGCGAGGTCGACGGCGATCTGGTCGTTGATGGGCCACAGCGTGGCGATGACATGCCGATAGCCGGCGAGCTGGAAGGCGGAGGCGAGGTGCATCGCCTCGTCGGAAAGCTCGCCGCCCGGGCGGGCGGTTTCGCACGCGGACAGGTATGCAAGTTCGGCGTCGGTGAGCCTGAGGCGGTTGACGTCCAGAACGG
>NZ_JDWE01000102.1:0-6495 GCF_000685765.2 Frankia sp. BMG5.23 | reverse complement strand
GCCCGCAACGTCCGGCTGATTCCGGTCCGGGGCACCACCATGGACTTCACCTCCGCNGACGGCCGGATGATGGCGGACATCATCTTTTCGATCGATGCGGGCGAGGCCGAACGCACGGCGGAGCGTGTCTCGCGGGCCGCCCAGCAGCGGGCAGAGCAGGGCCGCCACCACGGCGGACGCCGCGCCTACGGCTACGGGCCGATCGTCGCCACCGACCACACCGGCAAGCCCGTACGGGACTTCCACGCGGTCATCCCCGAGGAGACGGCGGTCATCCGCCGTATCGCCGCCGACGTGCTGGAGGGCGTGCCGTTGGGCGCCATCGCGCGGCAGCTTCAGGCGGACGGTGTGGCGACCGTGACGGGCCGTCCGTGGGACCCGACCACACTCAAGGAGATGATGGTCAACCCGCGTCTGATCGGGATGCGCGGCTACCAGACCCGCAGCACGCGGCGCAGCACGGGCGCCATCGCGGTCATGGGCCCGGCGGCGTGGCCCGCTGTGCTGGACGTCGACACGTGGGAGCAGATCCGGGCGATCCTGACCGACGCACGGCGGCGGACCAACACCGATGCGCAGAAGGTGCGGCGCCTGCTGGCGGGGTTCGTCTACTGCGCGTCCTGCGGGCACAAACTGACCGGGAACGGCACGAACGGCACCCGCCTCTACTGCCAGCGGCGTGACGGCCGCTGTCCGGCCAAGGTCCGCATCGGGGAGGACGTCCTCGTCGGGCTGGTCTCCGCTGCCGTGCGGGGGCGTCTGGACGAACTGGTTCTCCAGCCCGCCGCGACGGAGGACCCTGGGGCCGCCGAGCTGGCGACGTTGGAGGCCCGCAAGAGCGCGCTGGCGGACCGGTGGGCGTCCGGGAAGATGGACGACGACGCCTACGACGACGCCCACAAGGCCATCGTCCGCCAGATCCGCGAGGCCGAGGCCCGCAGGCACACCAGCGCGCGACGGCGCGCCACGCTGCCCGTGAACGGCGCCGCGGGCTGGGACGGACTCGGCGAGGACATCGCCGCCAAGCGGGTCATCCTCACCCAACTGATCGACGGCGTGATCGTCGGCGGGGACGGAACCGTCGAGGGCGACAAGGCACAGCGCGTACGGATCGTGTGGCGAGACCTCAACGACCCCCGGTAGCCCCCCACCACCGACGAAGGCCCCCGGCATCCGCCGGGGGCCTTCGCCATACCTGCCCGCCATGGCGGCTGAGAGCCACGCTGGCACGCCGAACCGCCCTTCCGGTCCCCTCTTCCCCGTCCTGCCGCGTCCGTGGACTCGTTGGCGGGCCGAGCATGCGGGGCCGACAGGCCAGCGGGAAGTGCCACCGTCACGGGGGCGCCGTTGCCCGCGCCGTGACGGCGGCACGCTGTGCACGATCTCGGCAGCTCGGACGGGGCGCGCGGACCCGTGCGAGCAAACGCCCCCTATGAGCCAGGATGCGATGGCACAGCGGGATCGTGCAAAGCCAGCGACACAGCACATCGGCGACACCAGGGCGCTGGCCTGCGACGCTGTGACACGCGCGGCCGATGCCAGCGATCAATGGTCCACATTGACTAGTCCACCATGGCTATCTTCCGCTGGGCGTCTGACCTGCACAGCGATCTTGGGTGGCAACCGCGGTTGTCGGACCGCTCGCCGGCAACGACCGTTGTCACGCCGCTTCGATGGATCGCGCGGAGCAACGATGCCCACGAGTAGTCCGGCCGCCGACAGCCGAGCCAGGCCGCCCGCTCGCGGCCGATGGTCGGGTGACCTGTGGTACCCCAGCGCCTCTCTCCGCGCCGCCGTCCTGGGAGGCGATGAACGGTCGCCAGGCCGGCGAGGGCTCCTGCCGCCGCTGCTGTCGGAGGCGGTAAGTTGGTCGCAAAGCTGCCAGCGTGGCTCCGCGAGGCTTCGCTGAACGTACGGCATCAGGTTGAAAGGGGATCTCCCGGTGGGCTCCGTCGAGGCCGCACGTCGACCGATCTAGCCGAGCCGCCCGTCAAGGGCTGGCTCGGCGTCGTTCGGTGCGTGACGGCCTGTCGCCGTCGGTCGGCTACTTTCCAGTGACGGAGGTCTGTCCCCGTGGATCATCTTTCTCGTGTCTTCGCGCGAACACTTCGCGACGATCCCGCCGAGGCTGAGACGGTCAATCACAAGCTGCTGGTTCGTGGTGGGTATGTCCGGAAGGTGGCTTCCGGGATCTATACCTATCTCCCTCTCGGGCTTCGCGTTCTCCGTAAAGTCGAGGAGATCGTTCGGCAGGAAATGGCGACGGCCGGTTGCCAGGAGTTTCTGATGCCGGCGTTGATGCCTCGGGAGTTGTGGGAGCGGACCGGCAGGTGGGCCAACTACGGCGACCTGATGTTCAGGGTGGTGGACCGCAAAGGGGCGGAGTTCTGCCTTGGTCCCACTCACGAGGAGCTGGTGACCAGCCTCATCGCGAACGAGATCAGCAGCTACCGGGAACTGCCGCTGAGCGTCTACCAGATTCAGACCAAGTACCGGGACGAGTTTCGGCCGAGGTCTGGCCTCATTCGTGCGCGTGACTTCGTCATGAAGGACGCCTACAGCTTCCACACCGGTCTGGACTCGCTCCGAGAGACATACGGCGTGATGTACGACGCCTACGAGCGTGTGTTCACCCGCTGTGGGCTTCGCTTTCGAGCGGTGGAGGCTCAGGCTGGCGAGATCGGGGGAGACGTGAACCACGAGTTCATGGCCCCGAGCGAGATCGGTGAGGATCTGTTCGTCTATGCCCCGGACGGCAGTTATGCCGCGAACATGGAGGCCGCGTCGAGTCAGCGGCCCGTCGAGGTGGAGCCTGGGACACAGCCGCTCCAGCGGGTCCACACTCCCGGGGTTCCGGGAGTCGAGGAACTCGCCGCGCATCTGGACATACCGGCAGCCCGGATTCTCAAATGCGTCCTGTACAAGATCCCGCGCTCTGGTGACGAACGGGCTCAGATCGTAGCTGCCCTCTGTCCGGGCGACCGGGAGATCAACGAGTACAAGCTCACGACGGTTCTCGGGGCGGCGCCCACGCTCCTTGATGAGAACGACTTTGCGGCCAGCCCCGGCCTGGTCCGCGGGTACGTCGGGCCGCAGGGGCTCTCGCCCCATGTAAGCCGGATCGTCGCGGATCATCACGTGGCGGCCGGACGGGACTGGTGTACCGGTGCGAACGAGATTGACTATCACGTCACTGGGTGCAACCGGGGACGTGACTTCGAGCCGGACGAGTACGCAGACGTGACCAATGTCAGACCGGGTGACCCGTCTCCGGATGGCACGGGTCCGCTCGCGGTCGAAAGATCGGTCGAGGTCGGGCACATCTTCCAGCTCGGCACCAAGTATTCCGTGCCGCTGGGCGCGACGTTCCTTGACGACAACGGCAGAGACGCGCCTATGGTGATGGGGTGCTACGGCATCGGCATCAGCCGGATTCTCTCCGTCGTGATCGAGCAGCACCACGACGAGAATGGCGTCGTGTGGCCGGCGGCGCTCGCCCCCTATGACGTAGAAGTGATTCCGCTGGGCCGGAAGATCGATTGGGATGTGGTCAGATCGGTCGCCGGGCCTCTGGAGGCGGAAGGGCTTGACATCCTCGTGGATGACCGGCTCGGAAGTTCCGCCGGAGTGAAGTTCGCGGATGCCGATCTGATTGGGTGTCCGGTACAGGTTGTCATAGGGCGCCGTGCAGCAGAAGGGATCGTCGAAGTCCGCGCTCGGGACCGCTCGGTCGTGACCGAGGTCGACATCACGGATCTACCCAAGACGGTGGAGCGTCTCCGCCGCAGTCTGTGACTTCGTTCTACCGTGCCTGTTCGTGGAACATTTCGGTCGTGAACCATTCGGGGTGAAGACGTAGAAACTTGACTACGCTCCGCGCCTGGGTCTCGTAGCTGCCCAGCGCGCGGAGCTTGTCAGGGATTACATCCGAGATGTCATGGCACCGATTCGGTGGTACCCGCAGTCGATTGACCTCCGTGGGCGGCAGGTAGCCAGGGCGGGGATCTTGCCGGTACTCGGTCGGGTCGGCAAAGGTGAGTAGCCGTGCCGGCTCCCATTGGCTTCGCCGAACCGCGTCCAGGGTGGCATGGTGGCTGGCCACGTGGTCGGGGTGTCCGTTCATCCCGTTGGCCGGAAACGTGATGATCTCGTGAGGCTTTCGATCGTTAACGAGGTCGCAGAGTTCTTCGGCGACGCGGGCGAGATTCTCCCCAAGGGTGCCGTCCGGGTAGGTCAGTAAGAATGCGTCCGTGACGCCGAGTACCGACATGGCTGTCTCGAACTCGCGTCGGCGGTGGGTGGCGAGTTCGGAAGCGCTGCACACGCCGAGCGTCCGGCCCGCTTCGCCATGGGTGAGCGTGACTACGGTCACATGATGGCCCCGGCGGGTGGTCTGTCGGATGGTGCCACCTGCGTAGAGCGTCTCGTCGTCCGGGTGCGGCACAACCACGAGCAGGTCGGTCATGGAGAAAATCGTCTCACGGGCTCCGCATCGCTGGTAGCCTTGGCCGTCCCTTCATCTCGCTCAACAGGCGCGGGGGTTGGAATTGGCCTACATGAGGGCGTTGGACTTTCTTGACGGCCGTCGTCACATTGTTCGTGCGAACCTCTGCCGCGGCTGTTTCATGAACGAGAATGAGGGCGACTTGCCGTCGATTCTGCGGCCGGTCTACGACGATGGGGAACTGACCGTCCGCCAAGACGCGGAATGGCCGGTTCCCGGATTCATGGTGGTGGGCGTTCGGCCGCATCTCGCCACGATCGCCGATCTTCCGCTTGAGTTGGCGTTGAGGACCATGACCGTGATGAGGGCTGTCCGTACGATCATGCGCGACGATCTCAAGCTTGCCGCGGTTCAGACCTACCAGGAAGACAAGTTCGTCCGGCCGCACTTCCATGTTTGGATGCTGCCTCTGTGGCCTGAAGTGCTCCGGCAGCACGGCATAAATCCGCGGATCTATGAGTCGAACATCGCGGAGTACATCCGATTGTTTTCCTTTCCGGTCATGGAAGCCGAGATCACCCGCTGCGCAACGGTTATCCGCGAAGGCTTGAGAGAGGGGCTCGCGGCGTTCGACTGACGTTTTCGCTATCCCCTGCCGCGGAATTGGCACTCCAGTCGGGAGTTGTTATGAGGATTGCACAGGTCGCGCCTCTGTGGGAGCCTGTTCCGCCCGCCAGATATGGTGCGGTCGAATCTCTCGTCGCAAGCCTTTCACAGGAACTCACGCGGAGAGGTCATGACGTCACGGTATTCGCTTCCGGTGACTCAACGCCGGCCGGTAGGCTCGTAGCGGTCCACCCGCGCTCGCTTAATGCCGACTCCGTCGTCGTCGAGCCCGAGGCTATTCGCCTTGCACAGATGGTCGAAGTGCTGAGCCGAGCGGACGAGTTCGACATCATCCACTCCCATCTCCACTCGAACTCCGGCTTGTTGGGAGCGGTGGCCTTACGTGAAATACGCAGTAAGACGCTGCACACGGTGCACTGCTACGTCAATGCCGACAACCGCCGACTGCTATCGAGTGTGATCGATAACAAATATGTCGCGATCAGCGACTACCAGCGTCTTTCCGACCCCTCCGTCGGCTGGTATTCTCGGGTACGCCACGGACTGGACATCGATGAATTCCCCTTCCGTGGGCAGCCGGAATCCCCTCCGTATGTTGCCTTCCTGGGGCGCCTCCGCCCTGAAAAGCGACCTCACTTTGCCATCGAAGCTGCGTTGAGCGCGGGTATTCAGATCAGAATAGCTGGCAGAATCAAGCCTGCCGACCGAGAGTTCTTCGCCAGGGAGATTTCCCCACGGATCGACGGCGAGAAGGTGCAGTATCTCGGTGAACTCGGGTTTTCGGACAAGGTGCGTCTCCTGGGCGGCGCGCGGGCGACGGTCATCACAAGCATCCTTCCCGAGCCGTTCGGACTGGTTGCCATCGAATCGATGGCCTGCGGCACGCCGATCGTAGGCACCCAGTCCGGCGCGGCCCCCGAGGTAGTCCGGAACGGCGAAGGCGGCCTGATAGCCGGATGCGACGATTCCTTTCCTGGCCTGCTATCGGAGGTGACGGAGGTGGACAGGGAAGGGTGCAGGAGGCTCGCCGCGGAACTCTACTCACTGGGCCGCATGACCAACGAGTACGAAAAACTCTATCGGGCCGTTTTGACCGCTTCGCGGTAAAGGACATCCCTGGTTGGCTTGACCTTGAGAAGGACGAATGCGTCGCAGCATCATCTTGACGGCCGGAAACGGGTGTTTCGTCGCCTGCCCCGGTTGTTACAACCACTTCGCTCGGGTAAGTATTCGGCGATGGCGTGGAGGGGCTGGTTCCGCCGTGTGGCGGTGTCGTGGCTGTGGCGGGAGTCGGGCGGAGTGTCCGCGGGNTGCTGGTGGGGGGTTGTGGGCTCTTCGTGATACGTCGGGTGTAGTTCCTGATACCGAGGACGCTGGTGATGTGTCCTGGGTGGTGTGTCTGTTCTGTCTGTCACCGATGATGT
>NZ_JDWE01000101.1:5334-6618 GCF_000685765.2 Frankia sp. BMG5.23 | reverse complement strand
GCGCTGGAGAACAGCCGGATCCTCATCCACCAGCCGTCGGCGCAGGGCGAGGGCCAGTCGAGCGACATCGAGATCCAGGCGCGGGAGATCCTGCGCGTACGGGCGCTGCAGGAGACGATGCTCGCCCGCCACACCGGTCGTACCGAGACGGAGATCCGTCGCGACACCGAACGCGATAAGATCTTCAGTGCCGATGAGGCCGAGGAGTACGGCCTCATCGACGAGGTCATCATGAGCCGTAAGGCCGCCCGGCTTCTATCGGCACGCAGCGCCTGACCGGGTGCGATCCGGCGGTTGGCCGCTCCGGTCGGCCTGCCACACGTCGACTGGCCACAGGCCGACCTGTCGACGAGCGTGCCCGCGGCCGCCTTCCGGCCGACTATGCTGCGGCCGGAAGGCGGCCGCGGGCCGGGACCACCTGCCCGGCCCCTCCGATCTCCCCGATCCCCGCGGACCGGGAGCGACGGCGGCTCGCCGCGGGCTGGGCACCACCACCCGGCCGGTATGGACGGCGGCCCGGAAGCTCGGCGAGAGTCCCAGGTTCGGCGACACGCCGAAGGGCGACGCCGCGCCGACCGTTGCGCCGACACCGGTTGTTTCGATGCCAGCCGAGCCCGTGATGCTGGCGGTGGCCGCGGTGCCGCTGGCGGCGTGCAGGTCAGCGGAGATGACGCGGGCCGTGATCGGTGGTGTCGCCTGCCCGTGGACGGCGGACAGCGGCCCAGGCGATGTCACGGGGGTGACCTCGGGTTCGAGCCGGGCGAGCTCCAGACGCACCTCGTCCAGCAGATCGGACAGCCGGATGTGCAGCGCCCGGCAGACCGCGGCGAGGATCTCCGAAGACGCCTCCTTCAGGCCGCGTTCGATCTCCGAGAGGTAGGGCGTCGACACCCGCGCCGCGTCCGCCACGTCCCGCAGGGTGCGGCCCTGAGCGAGGCGACGTCGGCGCAGCGCCTGCCCGACCAGCCGGCGCAGCAACGGCATCTCGGCATCATCCGTCATCGCCATCAGGAACCTCCGGGGGACTGGTGCCTTGAAGGGTCAGGGGAATCGGAGGGGCGCTCGCGTCCTGATAGATACACGCGTCCCGGATACTGATCACGTGGGTGGGAAGGCGACCGCTGCCGCAGCCACCCCCGGGTAAGTCGATGGAGGGCTAAGGCACCGAGCGTATCCGCTGCGCCCTCGCCGGAACCGCAAGTACCGCACCCGGCATTCCGCCCACACCTTTGCCGCGAAGTCGCCGACGGCCGCCGGAGTTGCCGACGGCCGCCGGAGTTGCCG
>NZ_JDWE01000101.1:0-5314 GCF_000685765.2 Frankia sp. BMG5.23 | reverse complement strand
GCCGACGGCCGCCGGAGTTGCCGACGGCCGCCGGAGTTGCCGGCGGCGGACGAACCGTGCGGCGCCGATGCATACGGCGACAACGTGTGAGGAGACGGACGCCGAAAGTGGCACGAAGATGCACCAAAGGTCGGTATTTCTACATCATCTGCGCACTTAGCGTCGTTTCCGTCGTGATTCATCCTGACCGTCCGGTCTCCGGAACGGTCGTCGCGGTGGCCCGCTTAGCCGGGGCCGCCAGGGACAGGAGATCCGTGGAGGCTCCCACACACGTGCCCCGTGCCGTTGCCACGCCGATGGCCATACCCATGTCCATGTCCTCGGCCGCGTCGGTGCCGATGGCGGTCCTCGGCACCCGTCCCCACGCCCACCTTGAGCCGCCCGGCGCATCCCCGCGGGCGACGGCGTCCGGGTCGTCTACCCCGGCTCCGGCCCTCGACATGACCGGAGACGACCGCGTAGCCCTGTGGCAGCAGCGCCTGCTCGAGGCGGAGTCGGGGATGACGACGTTCCTGCTGGAACACCACGCCGATCTGCGTCTACTCGACTGGCTGCATACCCAGGCCGAGATCTTCGCCGACTTCCCGACGCCCGACGATCGTGATCCGACGGCCTGGCAGCGGGTGTTCTTCCGCGCGCAGGCACTGATCGAACGGTTCATCGTGTCGCGCTGGGGCGAGGCGGAGCTCGTCGACTGGGCGAGGGCCAATGCCTCGGTCTTCGGCAAGGTGGAGCCCGAGCCGACCGGCCGGCCCGCCGACGTCGTCCACCGGCTCGCACGCCAGGCGGATCTCTACTCCTCCCGTTACGCGGTCGACACCGACGAGCCCATGCAAGCGACCCTGATCATCTCGCACTGTGGCATCTGGGACTACCGCGAGCAGGCCCGCGCCCGGGGCGTGCCCCTCACCCTGGCCTCCCCCTGTTCGTTCTGCACCACTGCCCTCTCGGCGAACATCCGGGCCAAGGGATACGAACCGGCCTTCCGCCTGCTGCATGACGACCCCTCGGTCCCGTCAGCCGGCGTGGCCGTGCCCGCTCCGGGCGGCCAGCCTGCCGTCGTGGCCGGGTCGGTCGCCGGACCGGGGCAGGTCGACCGTGGCTGCGTCTGGACCGCCACCGGCACCACCGGCACCACCGGCACCACCGGCACCACCGGCACCACCGGCACCACCGGCGCCACCGGCACCACCGGCGCCACCGGCACCACCGGCACCACCGGCACCACCGACATTGTCCACAGAGCGGAGATCAGGCCATGACCCTCGTGACCGACAGCGGTCATCCCGGCGCCATCGACGATCCGGGCCGACCAGCCGCCGGTGACCACCCCGCCGGTGCGACGGCCGATCCCCCGGCCGACTCGCCGCTGGGAACCCCGCCGCCTGCCGCGCAGGGGCTGATGACCGGGGAGCGGTACCGGGCGAGCCTCAACGACGGCCGCGAGGTGTGGCTCGACGGGGAGAAGGTCGCGAACGTGGCGACGCATCCAGCCTTCCGGGGCGCCGTTGACGAGCTGGCCCGGCTGTTCGACCTGCAGCACGACCCGGATCTGCGCGACGTGCTCACCGTCCACGAACCCGAGGCGGGAACCCGCGTCGGCTGGTCCTACCAGCTGCCGCGCACGCTGGACGATCTGCGGGCCCGGCGGCGCAGCACGGGCGTGTGGATGCGCGAGTCCTGGGGTCAGCACGGCCGGTCGCCGTCGTTCATGGCGAACGTGGCGGTGGGTCTGCTCGACTTCCGGGAGCATCTGGAGTGCAACCAGGCCGGCTTCGGCGCCAACGCGGTGGCCTTCTACCGGCACTGTGCGGCCAATGACCTGGTCCTCGGCCACGCTTTGGGCGACCCGCAGATCGACCGGACCACCAGCCCCGTGGACGATCCCGATCTCGCGCTGCGCATCATCGCCGAGCGGGACGACGGCGTCGTCGTCCGGGGCGCCAAGCAGCTCACGACGCTGGCCCCACTGGCCCACGAGGTGCTCGTGTACCTCTCGGCGAGCTTCGCGCAGCGCGAGGCCGAGCAGTTCGTGATCTGGTTCGGCCTGCCGCTGGCTACCCCAGGCGTGAAGATCCTCTGTCGGGAGCCGCTGGGGGCCCGGCCGTACGGGCACGCCCACGCGCTCGCGTCCCGGTTCGACGAGCAGGACGCCATGCTGTTCTTCGACGACGTGCTGGTTCCGTGGGACCGGGTGTTCCTGCTGCGCGACGGCAACCTCGCCCGGGTCGGACTCGGACGGATCAACGCCTGGAGCGCGGCCGCCGGCCACATCCGCTACCAGGAACGGCTGCGGACCCTGCTCGCCGTCGGCACGCTGCTCGCCGACGCGATCGGAGCCTCGGGGCTGCGTCACGTCCAGGAGGACCTCGGGGAGTTGGCGAGCTACGTTGACCTCGTCGGGTACTTTCTCGACGCGGGGGAGGCCAGGGCCGAGACGACGGACGGCGGCCTGCTCGCGCCGGGTAACACCGACGCGAGCCGCGTGTGGTCGGCGCAGGTCGCCGGCCGGGCGGTGGAGATCGTGCGGCGGATCGGCTCGTCGGGTGTCCTCATGCAGCCCAGCGAGCGTGACCTCGCCGCCGCCGACCTGCGGCCCTATCTCGATCGGTACATGCGGGGCGCGAACCTCCCGGTCGAGGAGAAGTCACGGCTGTTCCGGCTGGCCTGGGAGCTCACGGCGGACAGCTTCGGGCAGCGTCAGGACCTCTATGAGTTCGTCCACCGCGGGGACATCACCCGCAACCGGATCAACCTGCTCCGCCGGGATGACCTGGGACCTGTCACCGACCAGATCCGGGAGCTGATCACCCGTCCGCTCTGAGGCTTGACGGCAGGTGGCTGTCGGACCGGTGGCTGTCGGACCGGGCGGAGGGGTCCGGGGACGGTGTGCGCGGAGGGTGTTAGCGATACCACCGCCTACCTGGTTGAGCTACCCGAAGGTGCCTACGGTCAGGCCAGCCCCCTGCACGCGGGACGACGGGGTGATACCGCCGGCCCGCGTTCGCTCCTCGTGGTAAGGACCCGGAGTCATGACGATCGGAGCCGCCTCGCCCCCTCCCGTCCGTGCCGAGGTCTCCGGGTCCTCTGCGTCCTCTGCGTCCTCCGGGTCCTCCGGGTCCTCCGGGTCCTCCGGGGGTCCGCCGTGGGTCAGGGTTTCGGCCTGTCCTGGGGTTCCCGTTCGCGCCGAGGCGTCCGCGCAGCCCGAGTGTCCCGCGTACGCCAAGGATCTCACGCCCACGGGAATCGACGGCGGCGTGTCGGTGTTTCTGCTGCACGCCCATCCGGTGACCGGGGCGGGGCTGCACCTGCTGCTCTCGACGATCTGCCGGCTCGACGTCGTCGGCCGCGGCCATCGGCTGGATGCCGCGCTGCCGCAGATCCGCCGCTCGCGTCCCCGGGTCCTGCTGCTCGGGCTCGCGGGGGATCTCGCGACCGACCTCGCGGCGGTGCGCCGGCTGCGCGTGGAGGGCGACCGGATCCCCACCACGCGCGTTCTGCTGTTGCGGCCGCTGGCCACCTGCGCCGAACTGACCCAGATCCTCACCACCGGTGCGTCGGGGGCGGTGCTGCCGGACGCCCCGCCTGCCGACCTCGCCCACGCGGTCACCATCGCCGCGCTCGGCGGCGTGGTCTTCCTGCCCGCGCCGCCGCCGACGGGGGTGCCGGGGCCGCCGGTCCAGGCCGAGCTGCCACCGCAGGCCCTCGGGCTGACCTCCCGGGAACGCGCGGTGCTCGGCCAACTCGCCCGCGGTCTGTCGAACGCGGAGATCGCTTGCGAGCTCGCCCTGGCCGAGGCAACGGTCAAGCGGTACCTCACCGGTGCGATGCGCAAGATCGGCCAGCCGGACCGGCTACGCGCCGGCCTCTACGCCTATCGGCACGGACTGCTGGACGGTCCGCATGCCGGCTGGACGGGCCGTGGGCGTGGGTCCGGCCGCGGATCGGCGCCGGACCGGATGATCGAATGATCGGGGTGGCCGCGGGCGCCATGGCGGGATGAACACGTTCCGCGAGTCGGTGTTTTCGATGATCCGGATTCCGGCTGATCATCACAGATCTATTACTTGTGGTTATTGATAGGTTGCTTCGGGTGTCGAAATTCGTGCTGACGTTATTCGATCATGTAAATGGCGCGATCTCTCCGGGTAAGCGCCGGACATGGCTGCCGGGCGATGCCACCATGGGGCTGTGTCCTCTTGCGTTGGACGGTCCGCTCGGCCGTTTCGGCCTGCGCTGATCCGGCGGCGGTGGCTGGATTTCAGCCATCACATGGGTGACTGCTGTTAGGCGTTGTTGGCGACTGAGGGTAGTAGCAGTCCTGCTGACCGCGTGTCCCTGTGTCGATGCTGTCCCGCCCGCCGGATGTGCCGGATGTGCCGGATGTGCCGGATCGGCGGTGTCGACCAGGCCGCCCGATCCGACTGGAACCGATGAGCGACGACGCCCGCCAGCGTGAGCTTGGATTCTTTCTTCGTGCCCACCGTGAGCGCCTGCGACCCGAGGACGTCGGGTTGCCCGCCACACCTCGCCGCCGCACCCCGGGGCTGCGCCGGGAGGAGGTCGCCGCGCTCTCCGGCCTCGGCCTCGCCTGGTACACCTGGCTGGAACAAGGCCGGGTCGCCGCGTCCCGGCAGGTCCTCGAGGCCGTCGCCCGGGCCCTGCGGCTCGACGACGACGGTCGTCGCCACGCCCTGGCGCTCGCCGGCCTGCACACGCCGCCAGCGGACCGCCACCACGCCCTCGTCAAGGCGCTGCGTTCGGTGCTGGACAACTGGCCGAACTGTCCGGCGTTGCTGCTCGACCGGCGCTTCGACGTCACCGCCTGGAACGACGCCTACACCGTCCTGTGGGGGGATCCCGCCGACGTGCCCGAGCCCCAGCGCAACCTGCTGTGGCTGCTGGTGGCGCAGCCCCGGACCCGGGACGGGATGGGCGGGTCCGAGGACGTGGCCAAGGACCTGCTCGCCCAGTTCCGCGCCCAGATCGGTCATCATCCCGACGACCAGCGCGGCCGTGCCGTGCTGGAGCTGCTCGAACAGGCGCGCCCCGAGCTGCGTGCCTGGTGGCAGTGCCGGTCCGTGCGCGTGTTCACGGGCCGCACGGTCAGCGCGGCCACGCCGCTCGGCGACATTTCGCTGATGCTGTCGGTGCTGCGACCGGGTGATGATCCGGAGTCCACCATCTGGCTCCAGACGCCCGCGACGCCCGCGGACCGGGAGCTGCTCACCCGGCTGGCGGCCGAGACGCCGGGCGCGGCGGGGCGCCCGGACCCCGCCGCGCGGCAGCGGCTCTCGGCCTGACCGCGACCGGC
>NZ_JDWE01000100.1:0-7276 GCF_000685765.2 Frankia sp. BMG5.23 | reverse complement strand
AAGAGCCTGTTTTGGATCTTTTTGCATATGCGGAGCGTGACGGAAAGTTGGTGTGGATGTTGGTGGTGGGGTTTGGACGGGGGTGATGGCGGCAGGGGCTGGTCATGGTACGTACACACCGGTATCCATCGGATCTGACCGACGCCGAGTGGGCGCTTGTCGAAGCTGTGTTGCCGCCGGTATCGAAGGACGGCCGGCCCGNGGCGCACTCTCGCCGGGACATCGTGGACGCCATCCTGTACGTGACACACAACGGGATCGTGTGGCGCGCGCTGCCGGCGGGCTTCCCGCCGTGGCAGACGGTCTACGGCTTCTTTGACCGGTGGAAGAAAAAAGGCGTGACCGCCGGGACCCATGACGCGCTGCAGGGCTCCGGCAAGTTCGCGATTTGGATGGTGATGGTCGTGTTGCCGGGTGTGATGGTGGCTGTGTATGGGTGGGATGGTTCTGGGTGGGTCGTCTCCCGTTGCGGGTCGCGGGATCTGATGGGTGCGGGACACGCCGGGGACACGTGTCGCTGACAGAAAAGCAGGCACGCCGCTTGTAGATCACGCAGATGTCGAAGTCTTCGTGCTCTGGGGTGCGGTGTGCCTGCAGGGTTATTGTCTCGTGCTGCGGCTGTGGTGGCGGGACCGGCCGCCGGTTCACGAACCGCTCCGGGTGCGCGGTGTAGGCCGCGTCGAACACCCGGGCCCGGGCGGCGTGCGCCTGCTCGGTAAACGTTCAGTGCCCTCGCGGAGGGTGCTGGTTTCGGGGTGGCAGTAGCGGGCTGTGACGGCTGGGCCGAGTGGTCCGGCTGTGTGGGCTTATCGGGTCTGGCCGTGTGTCGACGCCGCGCACGGGTTGAGGACCCACTTTGATTGCTTCGTGCCTGATCCGGACGGTCCGTCGCGTGACGCGCTGGTCTGGCTTGTCCTCTGGCAGGCACGGCAGAACAGCCAGCTGAAGGCGATCGTCGAGAAGCTCGCCGCGGCGAACGCTGACCTGACGGCGGCGAACGGGGTACTGGCCGGCCGGTTGGGCCGGGTGGAGCACCTGCTTTCGCGCACCAGCGCGAACTCCTAGAGTCCGCCGTCGAAGGACGATGAGCCGGGACGGACGCCGCCGAAGGGCAAGGCGCCCCGCGCCGGGACGCGGCCGCGGGGCGGGCAGCCCGGCGCGCCGGGCTCGCACCTGGCCTTCACCGACGCTCCCGACGGCCGGCTCGACCGGTTCCCCGAAGGGACGTGCGGCTGCGGGACGGTGCTCGGCGGGGCGGTCGGCCGGGGTGAGGCGGTCGATCTCGGCATCGTCGACCGTTACCAGCAGACCGAGATCCCGCTGGTAACGGCGACGGTCACCCAGTACGACCAGCACGCGGTGCGCTGCCGGTGCGGAAAGGTCCACACCGCGCCCCGCCCGGACGGGGCGCGGCCTGGGCCGGTCGGCTACGGGCCGAACCTGATGGCCTGGTGCGTCTACCTGATGGTCGTCCATCACCTCCCGGTCGCCCGCGTCGTCGAGTTGCTCACGTCGCTGACGGGCGCGGCGCCGTCCGCCGGGTTCGTCCACTGTCTGATCAGCCGGACGGCGGCAGGGCTCGCCGGGGCCGACGCGCGGATCCGCGCGCTGATCTGCCTGGCCGCCATCGTCGTGATGGACGAGACCCCGCTGCGCGTCGGACCGCGCCTACCCCGGCCCGGCCGCAAGAAAGCCGAGAAGTACCTGCTTGTCGCCGCCACCGCGCTCTACACCCGCTTCGAGCTCGGGGACCGGGACCTGGCCACCTTCAAGGCCTCCGTCCTCCTCGACCTCGCCCGGGCCGGCGCGACCGTCGTCCACGACCGCTACCACCTCTATGACCACCCCGCGTTCGCCGCCGGCGGCGACCCCGCGGACCGCGACATCCCCGACAGCGCGGACCACGAACCAGACGAGGCTGTCTTCGCCGGCCTGCTCCACCAGGTCTGCACCGCCCACCTGCAACGCGACCTGACCGGCGCGGCCGAGGTCCACCCGGACGAGACCTGGCCCGAGCAGATCGCCGAGGCGCTGCGCGGCCTGGTCCACCACACCAACCTCGCCCGCCACGACGCCGCCCTCCCCGCACCGACCTGACCCAGCCCACAACCCACGCGTGACCGGAGGCGCCACCCGCCGACCGGCCATCACTCGATGCCACGGAATCCCGCCGCCAGCACACGGCCTGAACGTTTACCTCCAGGATCTCGCGCCTCACGTGTTCGAGCTCGGAAAGAAGCGGTCCTCCCCGTACATGACCTTCGTGGTTCCGGTGCGACCCGAATACCGGGAGATGATTCAAGGAGCCTGCCATGTCGATGGCACATCGCGCATCCAGACGATCACCGAGCAGGACAACCCGCTGGTCGCGGAAATGCTGCGCCTGTTCACGGAGCTAACTGGGGTACCATGCCTGATCAACACGTCGTTCAACGTCGCCGGCGAGCCAATTGTCTGCTCTCCTGTGGATGCCCTGTCCTGCTTCCTCAAAACAGAGATGGATCACCTGATTCTCGGCAACTTCCTGGTCTCTCGCGATCTGGGCCACTGAACACGCCGCATCGCGGTCCTGCTGCTGTTGCAGCACCCCACGACCACCGCCGGATACCCGCTGCGACGAATCCGACATGCGCGCCGAGCCATGTCCAACCGGATCGCCTAGGGCTGATTTTGGAGAAGGAGACGGAAAAATTTTCCGGCGCATGGAGGTTCTGAGTCTCGCCCTTCGAAGCCAGGCCCCTATTTCCGCGCGGATTCGACCGGCTGCCGGATGATCGTACGCAGGCGGCGGGGGTCTGTCCGGCGGGCATCTGACAGATAGATCTCATGGTGACGCCCACGGGGGGTGAGGCCTTCGGCCGGCATGAACTCGTCGTGCATCCGGGAGATGGTCGGGGCCTCCTCGTCGTATGGTCCGACGTAGAGAGTCTGAACGCATGTGCCCTCGAGAAACTCCTCGAACCGGACCTTCTTCACCGCACCAAGGTCCTTCTTCTCTTGAACCCGTTCCAGTGCCGATTCAACGATCGCCGAGGTAATCCAGTCGGGCTGGAAGATCATGATGGTCCAGTCCCACCTGCCCTTTTCTCGGGTATGGAAGACCTGCAGGTCCTTCGCGGACCACAGACCCTCCAGCGGAGCCACGGTGTGCGTCCGCTTCAGCTCGTCCTTGGCGACGGCGCGCACGGCATAGGAGGTCGTGTAGAGCGCGGTTACCACCTCCGCGTATTCCGGGGCGGTATTGGGGTCGCCGTGGCCATCCGCCATGAGGAAGTGCGCCCGCGGAACGTCGATGATCTCGAACATGTTTTGCTTCGACGAATAGAGTCTGGGATGTTCCTTCTTGACGCTGAAGTTGCTGTGCATCAGTGAAATCCTCCGAACATATCGAGCGGCGTCGCTGTCGTTGAGCCTAGTGCTGCGACCGGCGTCGCAGGCTGTCGGGTGGATGTGTCGTCCCAGACATTCTGGCAGGTTCGCGGCATGATCTGGCAAAACCCTTGGATCATTCACGGCGAGGCGCGCGGCGTTCTGGCCGAGGAGCGGATCCAGGCGGTGTCGCCAGTTCCTGCTCGCGAGATGTTCGCCGCGGAGGGGCGGGGTTGGACGCGACACAGGACCACCTCACGGCGTCCGGCAAATTGGGCGGAATCAGGTAGATGAGTAGCTCACAGCAGCATCGCTGACGCGCAAACTACTCGGCCTCATCCGGATAGCCGGATCGTGGGGCCGCCGAATGCGCGAAGGACCTGACGCGGCAGGTAATGGGAATCGTCGAATCGTCGAAGCCGCGTATGACGACGATCATCCAGGCGCCCGGCGGATCCGCAATATTCTTGAGCGCTGCGGATAGCGTCTTTCGTGCAGGAGGCGACCGCNGGCACACGGCGGTATGGCGAAGCCGGGCGGTCAACATCGCCTGGCCAGACTCTGGATCTTCGTCGCGGCACGCTGTAGCACCGGGTGCTACGCTGGCATGGTGAGCACTCCTGAGATCACGCAGCGGGACCTGCGGTCGAGGTCGCGGGAGATCATGGACGCCGTCGAGCATGGGCAGTCGTTCACGGTCACTCGGGATGGTCACCAGATCGGGCAGCTCGTCCCGATCCGGCGCCGGCGCCGGTTCGTCTCGCGGCAGGAGTTCGCCGCGATGTCACGCAACGCACCTGACACCGGCCTGGAGGCGTTCCGCGCCGACCAGGAGGCGGCGGCCGACCACGAGGCGACGGATGCCTATGACCAGTGAGCCCGTCCGGCAGGGCCTGCTGGATACCAACATCCTGATCCTGCGCCGCTGGGTGAACGTGGCCGAGCTTCCGGACGAGATGGCGATCAGCGTGGTGACGCTGGCGGAGCTGTCCGCCGGGCCGCACCAGGTCCGGCGTAACGACGAGCATGACCTGTACGACGAGCATGAGGAACGGGCACGGCGGATGGAGATCCTCCAACGTGCCGAGAACGAGTTCGATCCGATCCCGTTCGACGCCGAGGCGGCGCGGGTCTACGGCCGGCTGACCGCGGCCGTCGTCGCCGCGGGCCGCAAACCGCGCCGCCGGACCGCGGACCTGATGATCGCCGCCACGGCGGTCGCGGAGGACCTTCCACTGTTCACCACCAACCCCGGCGACTACACCGGCCTGGAACGGCTCCTACGCACGGTCCCCGTCACGAGGCCGCCATTGCCCCACGAGAGGAAGCCCTAACCCAGCCGGGGCGGCGAGGCTGCTGCCATACGTCGATGGCGGACGTTTTCGGGTGTCACGGGCCGCACCCCGATCTGGCCAGCCGGATCCGGGAACCCCAGACCGACCATGACGACACGATCAACCCGGTAAGCCCAGCGCGACAGTCTGGGGCGCCGCAGCGATCATGGGGAGGTGTAGCAACGGGTGTAGCAACAGAGGCAACCGACCACGCACGTCGACGGCCTTCCACTTCCGTTCCCGACCGCCGGGAACGACGCGCCGACCGTCCCGGACGGTCCCCTCGCGTCCGGCGGGTGGGTGCCGACCGTGCCGCATGCGGGGCGCACCGATCCCTCGCAGGATGCGACGCGCGGACCGCGTGCCCGCCACGACCGGGCGTCGGTTCCGGCGTTCTGGACGGTGGTGGACGGGCGGGTGGTTGCCGGCCCGTGGGCGGACCGGTATGACGCAGTCCGGGCGGGGGATGACCATCCCGGTAGCGCCGTCGGCTACGGGGTGGTAGCGGCGGACGGGACGCTGACGAGCCGTTCCGCACCGGATGATCTCGCGTTTAATCGCCTGTGGTCCGAACAGGTCGCGCGGCTCACCGATGACCATGGGGGGAGGGTGCGCGCGACCCGGGACGCTACCGCGCTGCTCACGGTGCGGGTAGCGCGTGCGCTCGTGCTGGCGGGGGTGCCGGTGGCGGACACTACCGGGCGGGAGGCAACCGGCGGGGTCCTGCTTGTCCCGGTGCGCACGGGTGCGTACCGGGGGGTGGCGTTGGGGTGGGCTACCCATCCCCGGATGGCCACCATCCCCACGGCGAATCGGCCCGTCCCGGCCGGGGTGGGTGATGTGCTGACCTACGCGGTAGCGGCCACGCTCGACGCGCTGGGGTTCACCGTGCGCTACGGCAGGCAGACACGGGCGCATCTGGTCACGGCCGGACCGGGGGACGCGCGATGAGCGACGTGCCGACGTGTGAGACACCCCGTTGTGCCGCACCCGCACTGGTGATCGTCTCCGATGGGAGAGAAACGGCGTTGGCGTGCGCCCTATGCCACGAGGCCATGTTGCGGGCCAGCGGCGGAGTGATCCGTGGCATCGGTCTCGTCCCCCGGACCCCACGCCCGTAGCCGCTTGCTAGACGCTTACAGGAACAGGCCCCCCGCACCGGATACGGTGCGGGGGGCCTGCCGCATGTTGGGGTCAGTCGGTGGGGGGTGGGTCGGGGGGTCGGGGGCGTGGATGGTCCCGCATGGTGGCGAGCAGCACCGCGAGGGCGTTGATCTGTTCATCGGTCAGTGGGGGCATCGCCCATACGGCGCGGCGGATCGCCGTGTGTTCGTCGTCCGGTTCGTCGGCAGGGTGGTCCGGCGTGCTGGTCATCGCGGCTCCCTGACCCCCGCCGGTCGTCACGTGACGACCGGCGGGGGGTTGCGGTTGCGCCGGGTGGGGGTCGGCGGGGGTGGTTCGGGACGGTCGCGTGGCACCCGGGGGTGGACGGCTACCGCGACCGTGCTGTGTTTGTTCAGATCACCGGGGGTGCGCGGGGTGCGGGCATGGGGTGTTGCCGCTACCTGGTCGCGGGCGTGGTGCTAGCGGGCGGCGTTCCCGGGGTTGGGTGCGGTGTGGCGGGGGTGGTCGCTGCGCGGGCGTGCGCGGTGTGGGTGTGGGTGTGCCCTACCCGCGTGTAGGGGTGCGGGGTGGGTCCGCCCGGTGATGTGACTGTCTGTGGCGATGTGCCGTGGTGTGCACAGGTGGGGGTGTGTGGGTGCCTACGCGCGTAGGCGCGCACGCACGCGCGCGCGTAGGGCCGTGCATGCACGCCGGGGTGCACGGCGTTGCACGGGGGTGTGCACGGCGGTTCCGTGACGGTGGGTCATGGGCGGTGGGGGGTGGCGTGCCAACGGCCGGGCGCGGCCTGGCGCACCTTGCCGGCTTCCTGGAGCTGCTGTAGGGCATAGTACACCCATCGACGGGACCGGCCGGTGGCGGTCACCAGGTCGGGCACGCTGGCGCCGTCCGGTGTTGCCGTGAGGGCAGTCCACAGGGCACTGTTGGGGTCGGGGTTATGGTCCGTGTGCGGCCCGTCCGACCGGGCGGGTAGAGCCGGTGGCGTGGGATAGCGGCTGGTGATATCCGCCACGGTGTCGTCGTCTAGCAGGTAGGCACGGTGGGGTGTGGGCGTGGTGTGGTCGGGGTCAAGGATGAGGAACACGCCGGGAAGGGTGAAGGCGTCGGTTCGCCAACCACTTTTGTAGGCGCCTGCGCCGAGGATGAGGTCTGTGTCGGCGCGTTCCCGGACTCGCAGCGCTATCCGGACGTCCATCTGGCTACGGATAGCGCCGTTTCCCGTCGCGTCTTGGGTTGGTCGTTGCGTGGCAGCGATGAGCGTGACTGCGACTGCGCGGCCGAGACGGGCCAGAGAATCAGCTNTGTCCAGTGCTTCCGGGGGGAGTTCCGCGAATTCGTCGACCAAGATCGCGAGTGC
Source organism: Frankia sp. BMG5.23 (assembly GCF_000685765.2). Classification (NCBI taxonomy): domain Bacteria; kingdom Bacillati; phylum Actinomycetota; class Actinomycetes; order Frankiales; family Frankiaceae; genus Frankia; species Frankia sp. BMG5.23. The sequence goes on along the minus strand of NZ_JDWE01000100.1, from coordinate 94 downwards.
TGGGCGTTCCCGGGTGGGGTTCCAGGTCCTTTCCCCGCGCTGTGCTTGCTCGCGGGTGCGCCGGTTCAGTTCTTCCCATGCGGCGGTGAAGAGG
>NZ_JDWE01000099.1:0-7753 GCF_000685765.2 Frankia sp. BMG5.23 | reverse complement strand
ACCGCGATCGTGATCCATACCGGTGGCAGCCTGAACGAGGTGACCACAGGCGACCTCCTCGCGTTCCAGTCAGCCACGGCGCCCAGCCGCGGCCGGACGCGTGACGGTTCCCACCTGGCCTGGCAGATGATGGTCGACCTGGGCGTCTTCCCACCGCACTCCACGCTGCACGCCGCCATGCGCACCGGCCCGCAGAGCACCGCCGAACTCGTGGACCGCCACGGCATCGCCGACCGGCAGATCCGCGAGTTGCTGATCCGCTACCTCGACGAGCGGCGTCCCGCGCTCGACTACAGCACCTTCCGCATGCTCGTCGGCCGTCTCGCCGGGGCGTTCTGGGCCGACCTCGAACGCCATCACCCCGGCATCGACACCCTCAATCTGCCACGCGAGGTCACGGATCCCTGGAAGGAACGGCTGCGTTTTCCCCAGAACGGCGGCAGCCGCCCGACCCGGCAACGACACATCGACACCCTGATCACGGTCCGCGCCTTCTACCTCGACATCGCCGAATGGGCACTGTCGGACCCTTCCTGGGCGCCTTGGGCGTTCCCCAGCCCGGTGCGCAAGAGCGACACCGCGGGAGTCGTCAAACAGCGCCGCGCCACAACGGCCTCGAACTCGGCGACTGCGGACGCCCCTACGGCACCCCCTGCATCCACGAACACGCCTGCGTCCGCTGCCCCATGCTCCGCGTCGACCCCCGCCAACGCACCCGCCTCGAACAGATCATCCGCAACCTCGGCGAACGCATCGAGGAAGCCAAAGCCAACGGCTGGCAGGGCGAAGTCGAGGGCCTCAAGACCAGCCTCGAAGCCGCACAGCGCAAGCTCGCCGGCCTGGAGCGCGCAGCCCGCAACACCTCCAAACCAGCACCACTCGGAATGCCACCAATCCCACCCAAAATTTCAAGATCAAAATCCGGATAAGCGGGTGCCTGGGATATCCCGCGAGCTTGGTGGGTGCAGCTGGCCGAGGACGGGCGTCTGGTGGTGCCGCTGCGGATCCTCGGGCTGACTCGAACGGTCGTGTTCGAGCGGGCCGGAGCGGTTCTACGGAGCCGGTCGGTCGTGGAGGACGGGTTCATGCCGATGCGTGCTCTCGGTGCCGTTCGCGAGCAGAACATCCGGGTCGGTGCCGGCCCGGACCTGACAATTCGGCTCGATGACGATCGCCCGGTGGATGCCTCGGCGTTGCGGGGCGCGTTGGATCACCCTGTGGCGGCGTGCTGGACCGGGGTCGCCGTCCCGTGGGGCTGGACAGAGCATCTCGATTTCTGGCTGGCCACGCTGGAGGGCTTCTGCCGGCTCCTAGTGTCGCGGGCTGCGGTCGATGACGGCCGACTGATGGCGCCGAAGGGACCGTGGGGAAGCATGGGGATTGTTGAGGGCGGGACTCTGGCCTATCTCACGACGCGGCCGAGTCCTACCGGCGATGCGAAGATGCCCAGCTACGAGATCGGTGCCTGCGGCTACGGCCCGCGGGGCGGCGAGCTGGCGTCCCGGCTCGCCGAGCGGGTCCGCGACTGGGACCGTGACGGTGGGCAGGGCGTCCGGCTGTGGATCGAGGCATATCCGGCTGACGCCGTCCCTCCGGAGATGCCAGGTGTGCTGCTTGCGGTCGACAAGCGCGACAGTCGGGTTCTCGTCCGGGTGGCCGAGCAGGTACCCGCCGCGGTTTGACCGCCTCGGCCGGGCAGGGCCAGGACAAGAGCAGCAGAGCGTCCCAAGTCGTGCGCAGGTCCTCGGGCATGGGGCACCCGGCGTACTCGGCGAGAGCGAGCGCCGTTCCGGCAGCGCCAGTGAGGAAGCCGGGCCGGACGGTGGCCGCGTTCCCGGCGAGGTGGGCGAAGCCGAAACGGCGCGTGGGGTCGAACGCGCCGGAGGGGTGCACGGTGACAGCGTCTGGGTGACGGTCCGCTGAGGCCGCTGATGACGTCGTAGACGTGCCATGGAGTGCTCACCGGCCGATGGGTGAGGGCGGTGCGGTGGTACCCGGCGATGATCAGCGAAGCGGCCAGGCCAGCGCCGGCGTGGTACACGCCAGTGGGGTGGGCGCCTCGCGGGGTCTGGCGGGCTGCGTGGGTCCAGTGGTTCGCCGCGGCTGTGGCGAAATCAGGGTGGACGGCCGCCAGCCGGGCGTGCAGCAGTGCCGTCCCGGGCAGGCCGTCGGCGAGACTGGCCGCGGCCTCGGCCGGGAGAGCGGCCGTGACCGTCTCGGGGCGCAGGAGCCGTTCGGCGAGGGCGGTCAGTGATACCGGGCTCTGGACGCGGCGGGAACGATCTGCGATGAGTCGTTACTCTTTGCAGCTAGGCTGTGACAGCACCAGTCCAACTGTGACAGCCGGAAGTCACGTTGGTTGGCCAATCCGGCGCTTGCGGCTCCTGGACCCGGGCGGCGGTCAGGAAGCCGCCGACGACGACACGCCCAGGTCTGGACATCACGAGCGTCGGTCCTTCAGGACTGATGTGGCTATGCCAGAGACCGATGGCAGGCATACACAACACGCATAGACATCGTCACCTGGAGTCCTAGTGGGTGTCGCTGCAAGTTCGTCGGTTATGCGGCGAGGTTGAGGCGGCTGGCGGTCTTCAGCAGGTCCGCACGGGTGTACTTCCAGTCGAACCGGGTCGCGGTCTGGTTGTAGAGCGTTTGGAAGCCCATGACGCGGGCGGCGAGCGCGTCGAGGTCGGCGAAGTCGGCGAGGTCGCCACGCTCGATCGCCTTGCGCTGCAGGATCGAGAAGTACACCTCTACCTGGTTGAGCCAGGACGCGTGGACCGGCAGGTGGACCAGCGTCGCGGTCGGGTGGGCTGCGCGCATCCGGTCGATGGAGGCTTGGCCCCGGTGGGACGAGCCGTTGTCGACGATCCAGAACACCCGCCGCGCCGAGGCGTACGGCTCGCTGTTCATGACCTGGGCGGCGAGCCGGCCGAAAGGGACGATCCCGGTGGTGTCCTCGATCCGGCCGATGACCTGGGCGCGCTGGACGTCGTAGGCGGCGAAGTAGGCCACCGTCCCGCCGCGTTCGTACTCGAACTCCACCCGCGGACCGTGGCCGGCCCGAGCGGCGCCGGTCAGCCAACCCCGCCAGGCCCTCGCGGGCGAACCGGCCCCGCCACTTGCTGACGGTGTCCTCGCAGACATCAAGCTGAGCGGCGATCGCCGCGTTGCCCGCTCCACCGGCCGCCGCGAGCACGATCCTCGCGCGCAGCTAGGCACGGCGGAGCACGGTCGCCGACCGGACACGGCGGGCCAGCTCGGCGCGGACGTCGTCCGTCAGAATGATCGCGGTGGCACGGCGAGACACTCCCGATGTCCTAGCGGGCAGGTCACACCGGCCCACCGCCCCGGCCCCGCCCACAGGCAACCCGCCGACACCCCCGGCCACAATCAGGGCTGTGGCCGGTATCCCAGAATCGACGAAGATCTCCCTGCGGCAGCGGCTGGTCGAGCACGCCACCGGCAGGTGGCCCAGGATCACCGCGCTGTCCACCCGCTACCGCGGCCCGTTCGTCTACGTCACCGCGACCGATCCCGACGGCGACGCCCAGCCACTGTGCCGGCTGCGCTACGTCGGCTACGCCAACAACTGGGGCTCCGCCATCTGGCGAGCCAGCCACAACGACTACGCCGACTCCATACTGGCCGACGGATCCCCGACCGGCACCGCCGAAGCCGCCCTCGACCTTGCCGCCGGCCTCTACCTACCCGCCACCGCCGATAACCGACGAACTAACGGCGACGCCCACTATCTGGGGCTTCGGGAGATCCGCCTGCCCGCCACGATCTGGGATCAGATCCTCGCCGCGATTCGGTCCCGTGCGGTCACGGCCTCGACCGGTGACAGCGCGGGCTCAGATCTGCAAGGGCTGCGACGGGCACGGGGTCCGGGTCACCGTCCACGCCACGGTCCTCGGCCACCCGGAAAAGTTGATCTCGTGCTGCCCGTGGTGCGCCGGCACGGCCGCACCATCTGCACCGCCGGTCAGCGTGGGTGCAGGGTTCGTTCCAGGCTGTCGAGAAGGGCGCGGGCGGTGAACGGCTTCTGGAGGTGGGCGACGCCGGGCGGGAAGCCGGCCACGGACTTCTCGGCGCCGGCGGCGTAGCCCGACATCAGCATGACCGGCAGCTCGGGGCGGGTCCGACGGAACTGTTCGATGAGCTGGTAGCCCGTCATGCCGGGCATGATCGCGTCGGTGAGCAGGGCGTCGATCCGCGTCGTCCCGGGACCGAACCGGTCGAGGGCCTCGGCCGGGGAACCCGCCTCGTGGACGAGGTAGCCGGACCGTACGAGGATGCGCGTGGTGACGGCGCGCACGGCCGCGTCGTCCTCGACGACGAGGATCGTCTTCCCCTGCCCGCGGGTGGCGTCGTCCCGGGTGGTGTCGTCCCGGGTGGTGTCGTCCCGGGTGGTGTCGACGGGAGCGGGCCCGCTCCTCGCCGTGGCGGGCAGCAGGATCCGGATGGTCGTCCCCTTCCCGACCTCGGACTCGATGTCGACCTCGCCGCCGGCCGCCTTGACCACCCCGTAGACGGTGGCGAGGCCGAGTCCCGTCCCCTCACCGGGTCCCTTGGTGGTGAAGAAGGGTTCGACGGCGCGACGGATCACCTCCGGGCTCATGCCGCACCCGGTGTCGGCGACCGCCAGGCAGGCCCAGCCGCGCTTCGGGCGTTCTTCCGGCGACGGCCGCCCGTGCGCGGCCGGGCGGTCCGCGGGAGACGGGCCCCGGTCCCGGTCCAGGTTCGCCGTGCTGAGGGTGAGGCGGCCGCCGTCGGGCATGGCCGCACGGGAGTTGACGACCAGGTTCATCACCACCTGTTGGATCTTGCTCGGGTCGATCGTGACGGGGTGGAGATCGGGATCGAGGAGGGTGACGATCTCGATGTCCTCGCCGATGGTGCGTCGCAGCAGGTTCCGCGTCCCCTCGACCACCGCGTTGAGGTCGAGGGTCTCCGGCTTCGACGACTCCTGCCGGCTGAAGGTGAGCAGTTGACGGGTCAGTCCGGCGGCCTGGTCGGCGGCACGGCTGATCTCGTCCATGTCGGCCCGGCACGGGTCGTCGTCGGGAAGGGTGTCGAGGACGATCTCCGCATAGCCGGTGATCACGCCGAGCAGGTTGTTGAAGTCGTGCGCCACGCCGCCCGCGAGCCGGCCGAGGGACTCCAGCCGCTCGGTCTGATCCAGCTGGCGTCGCAGCCGCTCCCGTTCCTCGTCGGCATGGACCTGCTCGGTCACGTCACGCAGGATGCCCTGCACCGCGACGAGGTGGCCCTGGTCGTCGTGGACGCCGACCACGCGTTGCTCCGTCCAGACCTCGACGCCCTCTCGCGGGTGCCAACGGACCCGCAGCGGTTCGGGGTTCGCCGTGCGCCACGAGCCCTTGAGGGTGGGCCGGTCCTCCTTGTCGACCAGCGAGAACAGGGTGTCGGGGCGGCCGCACAGGTCCTCGGGCGGGTAGCCGGTGATCATCCTGATCGCCGGGCTGACGTACTCGACCTCGGCCCGCGGGCACAGCCGGCAGCGGAAGAGGACGTCCGTCGCCTGCTCGGCGAGCAGCCGGAACCGCTCCTCGCTGCGTCGTAGGGCGGCCTCGGCCTGCCGTCGTCTCTGCCGGTCGTCGGCCTCCCGCAGTTCGCGCTGCACCGCGGGGACGAGTCGGCTCATGCGATCCTTGAGCAGGAAGTCGTGCGCGCCGGCCCGCATGAGTGCCGCCGCCGTCTCCTCGCCGACCTGGCCGGAGACGACGATGAACGGGATATCGAGGCCGCTGGCGCGCAGCTGCATCAGGGCCGCCTCGGCGCCGAACGCCGGCATGTGGTAATCGCAGATCACCAGGTCCGGAGGCCGGGTACGGAGAACCGACGCGGCCGCCTCGGAGTCCTCCACCCGATCGGAGATCACCTCGAAACCGCCGCGTCGCAGTCGTTCGATGACGAGCACGGCATCGTCGTCGCTGTCCTCGATCATGAGGACGTGAATGCGTGGCATCATGCGCACCTGTCTCGCCGTCATCTAGCCGGCCGTCACCCAGCCCGCCACCACCTACATCTCCGGCCGCCGCTCAGCCAGCTGCCGCTTCACCCTTCCGCGGCGGGTGAGGCATCGGCATTGGCACCGGAATCGGCATCGCTCTGGGTGTTCTGGGTGGACTGCCGGTTGAGCAGCAGCCAGTACATTCCCGCCGTCCGCACCGCCTCGGTGAACTGGCCGAAGTCGACCGGTTTGACGATGTAGCTGTTGACGCCGAGATCGTAGCTGGCCACGATGTCCCGTTCCTCGTGGGAGGAAGTCAGCATCACCACCGGCACGGTCCGAAGGGCCGGGTCGCCTTTCAGTCGTTGCAGGACCTCCAGGCCGTCGACCTTCGGCAGCTTGAGATCGAGTAGAACGACCTTCGGATCCCTGTCCGGCGACCGGTCGGCGTAGGGGCCGGTACGGAAGAGGAAGGCGAGCGCCTCGGCTCCGTCCCGGAGAACCTCGATCGAAGCCATGATGTTCTTTGTATGCAGCGCGTGCAGGGTAAGTTCGATATCGTCGGGATCATCCTCCACCAGCAGAATGTTCGGTCTTTCGATGTTCACGCCGATACCTCCTCGCTCAGAGTGAAGAAGAAGGTCGCGCCTTTCCCCTGCGCCGCCTCCGCCCAGATCCGCCCGCCATGGCGGGCGATGACGCGCTGGCACAGCGCGAGACCGACACCCGTTCCCTCGAACTGTTCCGAGCGGTGCAGCCGCTGGAACACCCCGAACAGCTTGTCCGCATACCGCGGATCGAAACCGGCCCCGTTGTCGGCGACGTAGAAGACCACCCGCCCGTTCTCGCGGCGGCTGCCGATCTCGATGCGGGCGGGGTCACGGCCCCGGGTGAACTTGACCGCGTTCGACAGCAGGTTGGTGTAGACCACCTTGAGCAGCACCGGGTCGGCCACCCCACGGGGAAGATCCCCGACGGTGATCCGCACCGGGCGGCCGGCGCGGTCGCCCTCTTGCTCCGCCAGCACCGCGGACACGATCGCCGCCGGGTCCACCTCCCGCTTACTCATGGGCTGCCTGCCCAGGCGGGAGAAGGCGAGCAGGTCGTCGATCAACGCGCCCATCCGGTCGGAGCTGCGTTGCACCCGGTCGAGATAGCCGCGGGCCTGCTCGGGCATGTCCTCGGCGTACTCGTCCATCAGGATTCGGGAGAAACCGCTCATCGACCGCAGTGGCGCCCGCAGGTCGTGGGAGACGCTGTAGGTGAAACTGCCGAGCTCGTCGATGGCCTCGTGCATCCGCTTGTTGGCCTCGACGAGGCGCGTGTTCGCCTCCGCCAACCGGGCGTTCGTCCCCGCCAACCGCTCGTTGGCCGCGGCCAGATCGGCGGAGACGCGCAGTCTTTCGGCATCGGCATGATCCAGCCGCCGGCAGATCCCGACGGTGACCGCCAGCAGCATGACCACGGTATAGGAGACCACCAGGGCACCCCGGAACGCGACGCCGTAGAACCCGAGCCGCCACAGCGCCACCGCGGTCGTCCCGACAAGGACCGGGACGATGACCGTGGCCGGCAGCCAGGGTGACCCGCAAAGTCTGTTTGTGCAGGTAGACGGTGTGAGACGGGGTGCGGGGGGCTGGGGCCGGTGGTGGTGTGAGGATCCGGGCCCGGCTGCTGTTTCGTCGCTGTGAGTAGCGCGTGTGAGGGTGGGTTCCGGCGCCGGCGGAAACGCCACCGATGACGTTCTGTGACAGCCGGTGGGGTGGGTGGGGCGGT
>NZ_JDWE01000098.1:0-7833 GCF_000685765.2 Frankia sp. BMG5.23 | reverse complement strand
GCCAGTAGGCGACCGAACCCGCACCGGCACCGATTTCCAGGAACCGCCCTCCGTCTGCGATTCCCCGCGCCTCGAGAACGGCGTGCGTGGCCGGGTCCACCTGTGATTCCAGCAGTTGCAGCCGACCGAGTTCCGTGGAGATGTCGTGGCTGAGGATGCCCTGGACGTATCCGACCGACGTGTCGGGCTCGGAACGCTGTGCAGCGATCACGTCTCGCGCCGGCGCCAAAGCCGCATCGAATTCCGTTGTACTGGTCATCGTCTCCCCTGGGCATGGTTCTGGGCCGGCTCCGGGCGGTCGCAGCCAAGTCCCAGACCGGTTGCGGACCAGCTCCGGTCCGGCACGGCGGTACCGATGTCTGTGCGGTTTCCACCGTCGTACCTGGTTTCCACCGTCGTACCTGGTTTCCACCGTCGCGGCTTCCACTGCCGCGAACAGTTTCCGCGTCCCGGCCCGCGACCCATTCCAGTCGGCTCGCGGCGGCGGGTCCAGAGGCATCACGGTGCTGTTACCAGTACTAACAGGATGTCGACTATGGACGCAGAAAGCTACCTTGACCCCACACGAACACGATGCCTAATTTCAAAACTCATGGCACGGAACTCGGCGCTTGGCGCGAGCCCGTGATGCACGATGGCGGACCGTCAGTACGTCGGATCGGTTGACATACCTCGGCTGGGGAGAAGCAGATGACGCAGACCGTCACGGCACAGGCGGCCCGACTCGGCGGATACGACGACGCCAGCCGGCTTCGGCAGGCTCAGGACACCGACTGGGTGCTCGGGTTCGCCGATCCGACCGCCCGGTCCGTCGCCGATCTCGGCTGCGGCATCGGTTCCCTGCTCGCCGCGGCGCTCGACCGCCTGCCCGACGCCGTCGACGCCCTGGGCCTGGATCGTGAGGAGTCCCGGCTCGCCGAGGCTCGACGCAAGCTCGCCCCCTACGCGACCCGGGTACGGTTCCGCTTCGTCCAGGCCGATCTGCGCCGGCCCCCGCAGCTGGCCGACGATGCGGGTTCCACGGCGTTCGACCTGGTCACCCTCACCGCGGTCCTGCACTGGATCCACCCTGACGAGGAGCAGCTGGTGCGGTGGATCTCCATGCGACTGCGACCCGGCGGCGCCTTCCTGCTCACCACCCACCATCCCGAGCACGACGAGTACGGGTTCGGTGGCAGCGACGACCTCGCCCGGCAGGCCCTGGTCCGCCTGGGCCATGCGGCCGAGGACGTACCCAGGCTGCTGGCGGCGGCCGGGATCATTCCGATCGCCGTACGCACCCTGTCCGTGGACGACACCGCGACCCTGCTCGACGCGTACTTCGACATCGACGGCGTCGACGAACGCCCGGCACTCGTGCGGGCCGCGAGCGGCGAAGAGTACCAGCGGTTCCACGCGGCGACCTTTGGCACCTACTACAGCCGGCTCGTCGGTGCGGATCGCCAGGAGGACTATTTTCGGGCGATCGGGGAGGTCGCGCAGCACCGCCTCGACACCGACGGGCACATTACCCAGATGCCGGTACGGCTGTGGCGCTGTCGGCCACGGGCGTCCCGGCCTGCGGAGACGGCCCGGCCTGCGGAGACGGCCCGGCAGCCGATAGGGGGGTAGGCGGTGCGGGGAGCCGGGGCACCGCGGCGAGCAGCCGTACGGTGTAGGGGTGCCGGGGGGCGGTGAAGACCGTCTCCACCTCCCCGGACTCGACGATCCGCCCGTCGTACATCACCAGGACCCGGTCGCTGAGGTGCCGCACGACGCCGAGGTCGTGAGAGACGAAGACCATGGCCAGACGGTGGGTCCGGCGCAGGTCGACAAGCAGGTCCAAGACCTGGGCCTGGATGGACACGTCGAGCGCGGATACCGGTTCGTCGCAGATCAGCACCTGCGGTTCCACGGACAGCGCCCGGGCGATGGCCACCCGCTGCCGCTGGCCGCCGGACAGCTCGACCGGTCTGCGCCGTAGTTCCCGCGCGGAGAGCCCCACCTGTTCCAGCCGTCGGACGGCGGCGTCGCGGCGCTCGGTCCGCGCGACCCCACCCACCCGCAGCGCCTGCGTCAGGATCCGGCCCACCGTCAGTCGTGGGTCGAAGGAACCCAGCGGGTCCTGGAAGATCGCCTGGATCTGCCGACGGCGTGGTCGGCGCTCACGCTCCGACACCGAGCTGCCCCGGCCGCCCCCAGGATCCGACGGACCGACCCAGGGAACGCCGCCGAGCAGCACCTCACCCGCGTCGGGTTCGGTCAGACCCAGCATGATCCGGGCGAGCGTCGTCTTCCCCGAACCGGACTCGCCGACGAGCCCGAGGGTCTCCCCGCGGCGCAGCGCGAAGGAGACGTCCCGGACCACCTCGCGTCGCTCTCCGTCCGTCGTCCGGAACGCCTTGCGCAGTCCCGTCGCCCGCAGAAGGATCTCGGCGCCGGTCGAGCCGCCCGCGTCGAGCCCGGCAGACGCGAGCCCGGCTTCGTCGACGGGTCCGGCCAGCCGGCTGCCCCTGGTCCGTGCGGAGGGCACGGCGGCAAGCAGCTCGCGGGTATAGGCGTGCGTGGGATCGCCCAGCACCCGCTCGGTCGGGCCACTTTCCAGGATCACTCCGTCGCGCAGCACGGCGACCCGATCGGCGAGCCGGGCAACGACCGCCAGGTCATGGCTGATGAGCAGCAGTCCCATCCCGCTCGCACGCAGACCGGCGAGCAGATCGAGGATCCGGGCCTGGACCGAGACGTCGAGAGCGGTGGTCGGCTCGTCGGCGATGAGCAGGTCCGGGGTGCCGGCCAGCGCCGCGGCGATCAGCACCCGCTGGCGCAACCCGCCGGAGAGCTGGTGCGGGTACTGCCGGGCACGGACCTGTGGATCAGGAATGCCGGCCCGCGCCAGCAGCGTCACGACGCGGGGGCCACGTTCGGCTCGCGCGACCGGGCCATGCGCCCGCAGCGCCTCGTCGACCTCCTGCTCGACCCGCCGCAGCGGATCGAGGGAGCCGAGGGCGTCCTGGAGCACCAGGCCGATCCGGCGGCCACGCAGGGCGCGCCATTCCCGGTCCCGCAGCCCGATGAGGTCGGTCCCGCCCAGGCGCAGCCGCCGGGCCTGGACCGTCGCGCCCGCTCCGGCGAGTCCGACGAGGGCGCGGGCGGTCACGCTCTTACCCGATCCGGACTCGCCCACGAGGGCCACACACTCCCCCGCGCCGACATCGAAGGAGATTCCCCGCACCGCCTCGACGGCCCGAGCGCCCCGGCCGAAGGAGACCCGCAGCCCGTCGACGGTCAGCAGGGTCGCGGACGGCTCCTTCGCCCCCCGCCCGCTCGGAGGTATCGAACCAGGGGGCTCCGACCCCAGCGGTGCCAGGTTCGGCGATGCCACGTTTGGCAGTGCCAGGTTCGGCGGTGCCAGGTTCGGCGGTGCCGGCGGTGAGAGCTGCGGCTGGTCGTTCACGGAGTCCGTCCCTCCACCCGCAGGCGGGCATGGCGGCCGAGCACGGTCACGGCGACGACCGTGGCGGCGATCGCCGCCCCGGGGAACACCACGACCCACCAGGCGGTGTCGATGACGCCCCGGCCGTCGGCGAGCATCGCCCCCCACTCGGGGGCCGGCGGCTTCGTACCGAGGCCTAGGAAACTCAACGCCGAACCGGAGATGATCGCCGTCCCGATGCCGACGGTGGCCAGCACGAGCAGCGGTCCGAGCGTGTTCGGCACGATGTGGCGCAGCATGATCACCGGCCGGGGCAGGCCGAGCGCCACCCCGGCGTCGACGAACCCGGCATGGCGGACGACGAGGGCACGCGACCGCACAACCCGCGCGTAGCTGGGGACCGCCGCGATGCCGATGGCCACCGCCGCGTTCACCGATCCTGGACCGACGATGGTGATGACCAGCAGCGCGAGCAGCAGTTCGGGGAAGGCAAGCAGCAGGTCCACGAGCCGCATGAGCAGCCCGTCGGCGAACCGGCCGCCGAGGGCCGCCGCGAGGCCGACCGTCGCCCCGATCCCCGCGCCGAGCGCGGTCGCTCCGGCACCGAGCAGTAGCGAATGCCGGGCGCCGGTGACCACCCGCGCGAAGACGTCCCGGCCCAGCTGGTCGGTGCCGAACCAGTGTGCCCAGCTCGGTCCGCGCAGCGCCTCGCCGAGGTTCGTCCCGTCCGCGGGATGGCGGCTGAGCAGCCCCGGCCAGGCGGTCGCGACAAGAAGCAGGACTATCAGCAGGCCGGCCGCGATCAAACCGGGACGCGGCCGGCCACCGCCGGTGCCGGCCAGGGCACCGGCGGCGGGCGGCTCGGTCCCGGGGCGGGTTTCCCCGACCGCGGTCACCGGGACACCGCCAGATCAACCGCCGTGGCCCTCCCGGCACCGGATCCGTCGTCGCGCAGTCGCGGGTCGATGAGCAGGTAGAGCAGGTCGACTACGCTGTTCACGACGACGAAGACCGCCGCGGACAGCAGCACCACCGCGGTGACCACCGGGATGTCCTTGGCCGAGATCGCCACGAGGGTCACCCGACCGATCCCCGGCCGGGCGAACACCGCCTCGGTGACGACGGCGCCGCCGAGCAGGCTGCCCACCGCCCAGCCGAGCAGGGTGACGAGCGGGAGCGCGGCATGGCGCAGGGCATGGCGGGTCAGCACACCCACCGCGCCGATGCCGCGGGCGCGAACCGAGACGACGAACGGAGCCTCCAGCGCGGCGTCAAGGCCCTCCCGCAGCACCTGGGCAAGAACCCCGGCGATCGGCAGGGCCAGCGCGGACGCCGGGAGGACCAGTCCGGACGGGCCAGTGGCGCCGGCGCTGGGAAACCAGCCGAGATGCGCGGAGAAGAGGGTGATGAGCAGGATGCCGATCCAGAACGTCGGGCTCGACACGACGAGCAGCTCGGCGCTGGTCGCCAGCATCCGGCCGAGCCGGTGGGTGGTGCCGCCCCGGCCGGCGGTCGACACCGCGAGTCCGACCGCCAGCAGCGCGGCGAGTGCGGACGCCGTGAGCGCCAGCTGCACCGTCGGCCACACCTGACCGGACAACACCTCCACGACCGGCCGCTGCAGCTGGTAGGAGGTGCCGAGATGGCCGGTCACCAGGCGGCGCAGCCAGGTGCCGTACTGGACGACGAGCGGCGACTGGAATCCGTACGTCTCGTTGATCTGCTCCCGAAGCTGCGGCGAGATCCCGAACGTAGGCCCGATCAAAGTGTCGACAGGATCACCCGGTACGACGTGCAGCGTCACGAAGGCCAACGTCGCCGCGCCCCATAGGACCCCGGCGCCCACGACCAGCCGGCGCAGCAGGAACCTCGCCACAGCCCGCACTAGATCAGCCCACCCAGCTGTCGTAGAACAGCGGGAAGGCGTCCGCGTCGAAGGTGATGTCGTGGACCTTCGACGCCGTGCCGACGGTCCGGGTGAACACGTAGATCGGCAGGGTGTACGCGTGGTCGATCACATATTTCTGCACCTGCCCGTAGGCCTTCTTGCGGGCGGCGAGATCCGTCGTGCCGGCGCCGGTCGCGAGCCAGTCGTCGACCTCCGGCACCGCGATCCCGGAACTGTTCGCCCCGCCCTGGGTGAACGCCAGATTCGAGGCGAACAGTGTACGGAGCAGGTCGGGGTCGGACTTGCCCCAGCTGTAGGCGATCAGGTCGTAGCCGCCGGCGTTGCGCTGGGTGGTGTAGGCGCCCGAGTCCATCGAGTAGAGCTTGGTGGCGATGCCGACCTTCTTCAGGTCGGCCTGTACCGCCTGGCTGACGATGTCGCGCTGCTCGCGGTTGAAGGCGCCGACGTAGGGCCAGTCGAGGACGAGACGCGCGCCGTTCTTCGTGCGGTAGCCGTCGGCGTCGCGGCCGGTGTAGCCGGCCTCGTCGAGTAGCTTGTTCGCCGCGGTGACGTCATGGGGGAAGGCCTTCTCGAGGCTGCGATCGTAGGCGATGTTCTTTGGCGTCAGCGTGCTCCACGCGCGGGCGTACTGGCCGGCGTAGACCGTCTTCACGATCGTGTCGACGTCGACGGCGCGCTGGACGGCCTTACGGACCCGCTCGTCGGAGAACGGCGCACGCCTGGTGTTGAAGTAGATCGAGTAGTTGGCGTTCTGCGGAATCACCTTGAGTAGCCGCAGGGAGGTATCGCCCTCGATCGCGGCGACGTTCTGCGCCGGCACGCCGTCGGCGGCGTCGATCTCCCCACTGCGCAGCGCGCTCACCCTCGTCGCGTCCTCGGGCAGGAAGCGGATGGCCAGCTTGTCGAGGTAGGCGGCGCCGGTGTGCTTCGCGCCGCCGGGGGCCGAGGTGTAGCCGTCGTTGCGGGTGAACTCGGCGACCGATCCCTTCACATAACGGGTGAAGCGAAACGGCCCGGTACCCACCGAGTTCGGCCCGCCCGAGCAGAGGGTGTCCGGCGCGTCGGCGATCTTCTTCGACGACTCGATGCCGAGGTAGGTCGTGGCGGCCGCGGCGAGGAATGCCGCGTACGGCTTGGAGAAGGTGACCTTGGCCGTGTGCGGGTCGACGACCTCGGTGCCGACGTAGGGGCCGAGCAGCGCCACCGCGTACTGCGACTTCGTTGACTTCGCCGCGATGTGGTCGAAGTTCGCCTTCACCGCCGCCGCGTCGAACGGTGTGCCGTCGTGGAACGTCACGCCGTCCTTGAGCTTGAAGGTGAACGTCTTCGCGTCGGCGGAGACCGTCCACGACGTGGCCAGCCACGGGCCGACCCCGCCGCCCGGCTGCTGCGTCACGAGCGAGTCGAACACACCCCGCTGGATGACGGCGGTGACGTCGGCCGGGCTGACGTGCGGGTCGAGGCAGTCGCCCTCGGTGGCCACCGCGAAGGTGAGCGTGCCGCCCCGGTGCGGTGTTCCGCCCGCCCCGTTCGCGCTGGTGGAGCCGGCGGGTGCCGGATCGGACGCGCAGGCGCCGAGCATGGCGGCGGCGGCCGCGACGGCCGCGACGCGGACGGCGGGGTGGAATCGGGGACGTGGGCGTTTCATGGATGCTCCAGATAGGGCGGACGCGACGATGGCCTCACCGGGTCATGCGGCCCGGCGGCCGAGGGGCACGGGGAGCCGCAGCCGGCGGCCCGGGCGCGTGCCGTACGAGCACGGACCAGCACGAACGGGGAGGTAGTCGCCGATGGTGCTACTGCCGTACCAGCCCAGACAGGCAGCGGTTCATCCTGTTATCGCGGCTCATAGACATCGCCGCAAGCCCGTGCGCGTCGCCCCGCGGCCCGCCCCGCCCGAACCGACCCCGCCCGAACCGACCCCGCCCGAACCGACCCCGGCCGAAAGGCACCCTCAGGTAACCTGAGCGGGGTCAAACGGTCGTAGCGACGCCCCGATACCCGAGATGGCGTGGACCGATGCCCGCGACATGCGGGCCCCAGGTCATGGCGGTCGACTACGCCCTGGCGGGCTGGCCGCCCGGCACATCCCCGGCCATCCGGCGGACTAAAGTCCCCGCCGAGGAGATCTGCACCGACCCCCGATCCCGGCGGCGGACCATGCCGAAAGGCCAACTCACCCGCGCACCAGGGAAGATCACAGATATCTGATCATGCTATGAAAGATCACACCACCAGCGCTGGTGGATCCAGGTAGACCGCAGGAAGGAAGGGCCGACACGGTCGGCACAGCCAGCGCAGCTGTCACACATACACAGGCACGCCACGACGTCATCGGGCGAGATACGCCCGCGGGAACGCCACGACCTCCGCCAACGCCTCCCTCGCAGCCCCCGAACTAGGCACCGCGATGTGCCAGCAGTGCCCGGTGCCCGCCCACGCGCGGTACGTGGCACGGCCCCCGGCGGCGGAAGCCCCGCGTCCCGTGCGGCCAGCAGGGCCGCCGCCGTGC
>NZ_JDWE01000097.1:0-7945 GCF_000685765.2 Frankia sp. BMG5.23 | reverse complement strand
CCGCCCCACCCACCCCACCGGCTGTCACAGAACGTCATCGGTGGCGTTTCCGCCGGCGCCGGAACCCACCCTCACACGCGCTACTCACAGCGACGAAACAGCAGCCGGGCCCGGATCCTCACACCACCACCGGCCCCAGCCCCCCGCACCCCGTCTCACACCGTCTACCTGCACAAACAGACTTTGCGGGTCACCCTGGACGTAGAGGCCGGCCGCGACACTCTTGGCCGCCATTGGGTCACCCGCGCCGGGCTGTCGAGTGCCTTCCGCGACCAGAATGGATCGACAACGACAACGCCGGCGAGCAGCCACCGGCTCGCCGTTCTTGAGCAAAGCGGCCAGACCGGACGCATCATCGTCATCAACACGACCGAGTTTCCCGGCCGCGTCGTGCACGACACCGCTACACACGGAGCTCTTCGAGAGCGTATTGCCCGGCCGGACGCGGCGAAGATCATACGGCGGGCTTTCCCTCCCCCGGAGAGGACACCCCCTGGACAGGATGGCAGGCGTCGGCCGCAGCCTCCCCCGGAGACGGGGAACTCACCGCGGCCCCACCGATGAAGATGATCTAGATAGATCACCATGTAACCCGATGAAGCCGGCGGGTCTACCGGCCAGACCGCCGCGGCCCGGCCGTCTCTGGCCCGGGTGAGACGCCCGTACGGGGTACGGGCGCCGACGTCGGGGGCCGGACACTCGGCTGAGAGGAGGCGGGGTAGGCCGCGCCGAGCAGACCACGCACGCCCGTCAGGCGGGGTTCGGCGGGAAGGTCGTAGGTCCGGTACAGAGTGCGATCAATTCCGTACAGCTCGCAGAGGTACCGGGGGGATCCTGCCCGGCGAACACGCCGGCGGCGCGGTCCCGGTCGGCCAGGTTGCGGGTGACGCGCTCCAGGAACGAGGCGGGGATCGGGCCAGGCGCGGGGGTGACGATGTGGCGCACTGTCCAGTTCGGAGAGCGAGACAAACCGTGGGAGGTCAAGCAGCGCTCGTGATCGGCTGTCATGTCCCCCGCGTCCGAGCTGACCAGCTGCTGGCGCGGTCGCCCTACTTGGGGTGCCGGTAAGGGGTCCGAGGAAGAACCGCGCAGGATTGAACGGTTAGGGCGGTTCGGTCGCTGGCGGTCGCCGGGTCGATGATCTGTGTGTGCCGGTGGAGTTCCTGACGGATGAGCAGGTTGCGGCGTACGGGCGGTTCGATGGTGAACCTGTGCGGGCTGAGTTGGAGCGGTTCTTCTTTCTGGATGACGCCGACCGGGAGCTCGTCGTCCGGCGCCGGGGCGAGCACTCGCGTCTGGGGTTCGCCGTTCAGCTGGGCACGGTGCGGTTCCTTGGGACGTTCCTGAGCGATCCGCTGGAGGTGCCGTGGGTGGTGGTGGACTATCTCGCGGGCCAGCTGGACGTTGCGGACTCGTCGGTGGTGAAGCGGTACACCGAGCGGCTGCCGACGCAGCATGAGCATGCTCGGGAGATCCGGTCGGTCTACGGCTACCGGGACTTCGCCGACCCGCAGGCAGCCACGGAGCTGCGGGCGTTCCTGGCGAGCCGGGCGTGGACGCAGGCAGAGGGTCCGGTGGCGCTGTTCGGTCAGGCCACGGCGTGGCTGCGCCGTAGCCGGGTGCTGTTGCCAGGGGTGAGTGTTCTGGCCCGTCTGGTGGTCTCCGTGCGCAGCGAGGCCACCGACCGGGTGCACCAGGAGCTCGCCGTCGCGGCTGAGCAGGCCGATCCGCAGTTGGCCGGACGGCTGCGCAGTCTCCTCGAGGTGGCGCCGGGTGCCCGGGTAAGCGAGCTGGAGCGGCTGCGGCGGGGGCCGACGCGGACGTCGGGGCCGGGCTTGGAGCGGGCGCTGTCACGGGCCGGCGAGGTCATCGTGGTGGGCGCCGGCGCGGCGGATGTGTCGGGGGTGCCAGCGAACCGGCTGGCGACGCTGGCCCGCTACGGCCTGGCGGCCAAGGCGCCGCTGCTACGCGAGCTCGCCGAGCCGCGGCGTACCGCGACCCTGCTGGCGACGGTGCGCGGTCTGGAAGCGGCGGCGGTCGACGACGCCCTGGACCTGTTCGACGTGCTGATGGCCACCCGGCTGCTCAACCCGGCGCGTCGCGCCGCGCAGCAGGAACGCCTCGCCGTCCTGCCGAAGCTGGAGAAGGCGTCGGTCACCCTCGCCGGCGCGGCGTCCGCGCTGCTGGGCCTGCTGGCCGGCACGGCCGGCGAGGCGCTCGACGTCGCCGCAGCCTGGGCGGTCGTGGAGCAGGTCGCGCCGCGGGAACGGGTGCTGGAGGCCGCCGCTCTGGTCGAGGAGCTGGTGCCCGGCGACGCCGGCCTGGAGACGGTGATGCGCGCCGAGCTGGCCCGCCGTTACGGCACGGTCCGCCCTTTTCTCCTCCTGCTCGCCGAGGCGCTGCCGCTGGCAGCGACCGGCGACGGCCAGCCGGTCCTCGACGCGGTCCGGCTACTGCCGAACCTGGTCGGCCGTCGCCGGATCCGCCCGGACGAGGTCGACATCGATCTGGTGCCGCCGGTGTGGCGGCGCGCGGTGCTGGCCAACCCGACGTTGCCGGCTGGCACGGTCGACCGCGACGGCTACGTGCTGTGCGTGCTGGAGCAGCTGCATCGGGCGCTGCGCCGGCGCGACGTGTTCGCCGTGCGTTCGCAGCGATGGTCTGACCCGCGGGCCCGGCTGCTCGCCGGCGAGGGATGGGATCGGGTCCGCGGCGAGGTGCTCGCCGGTCTCGGCCTGGCCGCCCCGGTCGAGACCCACCTGCGTGAGCTCGCCGGCTCGTTGGACGCCGCGTGGCGCCAGACCGTCGACCGGCTCGCCGAGGCCGGACCGGACAGCCCGGTGCGGGTCGAGCCGGCGGCCGACGGGCGGATGCGCCTGGCCGTGAGCCGGCTGGAGGCGCTCGGGGAACCGGACAGCCTGGTCGCGCTGCGGGCGACAACCGCGGCGATGCTGCCCCGTGTCGACCTGCCCGATCTGCTGCTGGAGGTGCACGCCTGGACCGGGTTCCTCGGCGCCTACACCCATCTGGGCGGGTCGGGCAGCCGGATGGAGAACCTGCACATCTCCCTCGCAGCGCTGCTGGTCGCCGAGGCATGCAACGTCGGGCTGACCCCGGTGACCAAGCCGAGCGAGCCGGCGCTGAGCCGCGACCGGCTCTCCCACGTCGACCAGAACTACCTGCGCGCCGACACCCACGCCGCGGCGAACGCGGCTCTGATCACCGCCCAGGCACAGATCGGGCTCGCCCAGGCATGGGGCGGGGGGCTGGTCGCCTCCGTCGACAGACTGCGGTTCGTCGTCCCGGTCCGCACGATCAACGCAGGACCCAGCCCCCGCTACTTCGGGCTCAAACGCGGCGTGACCTGGCTGAACGCGGTCAACGACCAGGTCGCAGGGATCGGCGCGGTCGTCGTGCCCGGCACTGTCCGTGACTCGCTCTACATCCTGGACACGCTGCTCACCCTCGACGCCGGGCCGAAGCCGGAGATGGTCGCGACCGACACCGCCAGCTACTCCGACATCGTCTTCGGCCTGTTCCGCCTGCTCGGCTACCGGTTCTCCCCGCGGATCGCGGACCTGTCCGACCAGCGACTGTGGCGTGCCACCCTGCCCGGCGACGCCGAGGGCGACTACGGGCCGCTGAACGCCATTGCCCGGCACCGGGTCAACCTCGCCCGCGTCGGTGTCGTGCTGTGGAACACCCGCTACCTCGACGCCGCCCTCACCGCACTGCGCACCGCAGGCCACGACGTGCACGACCTCGACGTCGCCCGGCTGTCCCCGCTGGCCGACCGGCACATCAACATGCTCGGCCGCTACGCCTTCGCCGCCCCGCCCACCGGCACGGGTCTGCGCCCTCTGCGTGACCCGGGCGAGAACGATCAGGAGGAGTCATGACCGAGGATGGCGACCGGCCAGCGGGGCAGGACACGGCGGTGCCTCGGATTGGCCGCCCGACCGGGCGCACACGAACCTTCCACGGCCCGGTGCGGGTCGAGATCGCCCACGAAGGCTCCGCCACCCAGGTCGTCAGCTTCTACGGCAGCGAGGAGTCCGACCTGCTGCACGCCGCCGGCGACTGGATGAACGACCATCTCTACGCGGTGATCCTCGGCTTCGGCTTCGCGGACCTGCGCTATGACGACGACGGCGACAAGCTACCGCCGCAGCTGCGGCTGACGATGACGGTCGACATGTCCTACTACCGCTGATCAACGGCGCCGATCGAGCCGCGTGGGCCTGGTCAGGAGGCCGGCTGGTCGATACCGGGCAGCGGCCGCTCCAGCAGCCGGGTACGGAGCGCGAGGCGGTGATAGTCGGGGTTGAGATCGATCCCGACGTAGCGGCGGCCGAGCTGCAGCGCGACCATGCCGGTGGTCGCCGACCCGGAGAACGGGTCGAGCACGACCCCGCCGGGCGGGCAGCCGGTCAGGATCGCCCGCCGCGGGATCTCGGGCGGGAACACGGCGAAGTGCGCGCCGGGGAAGTTGGCGACCGGGATCTGCCAGACGTCGCCCGGATTACGGCCGGCTTGGTGGGCGGCGAAGTCGCGGTCGGCGGCCGTCACCGACGACTCGGGGTTGCGGCCCCGCCGGCCGGGCACACCCTGCTTCCTGCGCTGGGCCCACTCAGCACCGCCGGTCGGGTCGACCGGTGTCTCCCGGACGGGGTCGAGGTCGAAGTGGTAGCGCGCCGAGCGGGTCAGCAGGAACAGCGTCTCGGTACGCGAGGCGAACCGGTCGGTCACCGACTCCGGCATCGCGTTCGTCTTGGCCCACACGATCGCGTTGCGGACCGTCCAGCCGGCGTCCTGCAACGCGAACGCGACCCTCCAGGGGATACCGAGCAGGCTCTTGTAGGGCGCGGCCGCGGTGGTGTTCCGCCGCGGCGGAATCAGCTCGGCCCGGTCGGCGCGGCGTGTCAGGCCCACCGACGGGCCGCCGTTGGCCTTGCCCGCGTAGCTGTCGCCCAGGTTCAGCCAGCACGTCCCGTCCGGGTGCAGCACCCGGCGAACCTCCGTGAACACCTCGGCGAGCCGGGCGACGTAGGCCGCGGGCGTGGGCTCCAGGCCGATCTGGCCGGGCTCGCCGTAGTCACGCAACCCGAAGTACGGCGGCGAGGTCACCACACAGTGCACCGAGGCGTCCGGCAGACCCCGCAGGACCTGCGCCGCCTGGCCGACCGGAGAACCCATGACCACCGACGTCGCTCCGCCCGCGACCACCGAGGAGCTCATCGCCTGGCTCCGCGCCGAGGCCACCCGCCAGCCCGAGGCTGCCGGCCGGTTCCTGGACCGGGCCGCCGAACTCGAGACCGCCGAGCGCTGCGTCGATCCCTGGTGCGACCACCCCGTGGACGACCACGGCCGGTACGGCTGCGTCATCGCACGCTGCCGGTGCCACGTCGCCGGCCCGGCCACCACCGAGGACGACATCGTGGTGGGACCGCGAACCGACTACGACCCGGACCATCAGCCGCACGCCTGAACCGCCGCTACCCCGAGAGGACGTGGTCGGTGACGACCAGCGCCACCGCACCACCCACCGGCCGCGGCCGGCGCGGCGGCGAACGCCCGCCCGACCGGTACGCCGAGCTGTTCGCCGCCTACCGCGCCGAGCTCGACCACGTCCGGCTCGCCGAGCACTCCCGGCGCGCCTACGCCTCCCGGGTCGCCGGGTTCCTGCGCTGGCTCGACACCGACGGCGCCGCCGCGGACCCCACCGGCGCCGACCCGCTGTCCGACGCGCACGCCCGCGACTTCGCCGTCCGCGACTACCGGGCCCACCTGCTCACGGTCGCGAAGAAGCGGCCCGCGACCATCAACGCGCACCTGACCGCGCTCGACCACTTCTTCACCTGGCGCCACCTCGGCCGCGCCGTCGTCGACCGCGCCGACCTTCCCGAGCAGGCCCCTCGCGCCCTGACCGACGACGAGGCCCGCCGCGTGCTGCGCGCCGCCGAACGGCTGCCCTCGCTACGCGACCGCACGATCATCGAGCTGCTCTACAACACCGGCGTGCGCTGCGCCGAGCTCGTCGCCCTCGACCTCGACGACGTGCCCGTCACCGCCCGCACCGGAGCCGTCCACGTCCGGGCCGGCAAGGGCCGCGACGGCGGCAAGCCGCGCACCATCCCGGCCAACCCCCGGGCCCGCCGGGCGCTGACCGACTGGAAACCCGCCCGGGCCGCCTGGCCGAACGCCGAGGCCGACCCGGCGCTGTTCCTCAACCGCTACGGCCGCCGCCTGTCGACCCGCACCGTCGACCAGGTCGTCGCCGACCTCGGCCGCTCCGTCGGGATCGACGACCTGACCCCGCACGTCCTGCGGCACACCTTCGCGACCGCCATGCTCCGCCGCGGCGCCGACCTCGTCCTGGTCGCCGAGCTCCTCGGCCACGCGCGCACTGACACCACGCGCGTTTACACCAAGCCCACCGAGGCCGACCGCCTGCGCGCCGTCGAACTCCTGCCCGGCGACTCGTGAGCCCCGGACGGCGCTAAGCGTTCAATCCTGCGCGGTTCTTCCTCGACCCCCGGATCCCGTTACACGCGGCGAGCGTGCTGACCCCGACGGGCGCGGTGTGCCTGCTCGGCGGGCGAGGCAGCGGCAAGACAACCGCCCTGCTCCACCTGCTGACCGGCGTCGCCGGGCCGGTGGCACTGGTCGCGAACTCGCTGGCGTTCCTCAACCCCGCCGGCCCGGTCCAGGTCCACGCCCTACCGACCACGATCGGGCTGCGCGCGCCCACGATCGCCCTGTTCCCCGCCCTCCGCGACCTCACCCGTGCCACCGGCACCCTCGCCGACGAGGAGAACCGTACCTACCTGCCCGCCGCCACGGTCGCAGCGGCGTTCACGGTGGCACGCGCCGCCGGCGGGCCGGTCACAGCGTTCATCGACATGGCGTTCCGCGAGGCGAGACCAGCGGTCTGGCGGAGGCTGGACACCCGGCAGGGCACCACGGCTCTGACCGCCGCGCGTCTCCCCGACGGTCTCCTCGACGATCCCCACGAACACGCACGCCTCACCGCGGACCACGCGCGGGGGCATCGTCGACGACTACGTGAGTGCGCGAAGTCGGTCGCAGCCGCCCGCTGCGAGTCGGGAACGGACACCCCGACAGTGCTCGGCCGCGGGGTCACGGACCTGGTCGCTCAGGCGGCGCGGTGACCGATGCCGTGGCGTAGCCGATGGTCCAGCTCCCACAGAGCGGTGCGGTTGGAATCCCACTGCACGACCTTCACCGCGTCGTCGAGGCCGAACCAGCCGAACTCGGTGTGCTCGTCCGACAACGTCACCTCGGCGTCCTCCGCACGGACACCGAACGCGTACTCCGGGATCACCAGCACGTCCGGCCCCCAGGTGAACTCCCCGGTGACGTAGACGACGGGGATCGTGGCCCGCGCGTCCAACACGATGAACTCACGTTCGCCGACCAGACCGGCCTCCTCGGCGGTTTCCCGCCGGGCTGCCTGCGCCGGGGACTCACCCGCCTCACCACCACCGGCGACACCCTGCCAATAGGCGGCATCAGCACGCCGGAACAAGGCGTACTCCGTGCCCTGCCCGGTCTGCCGGTAGGGCAGGACCAGAACCTGAAACGCCGCACGGCCACCCACAGTGTCGGTCACCACACCATCGTAGGACGGCGCCCTCGGCCGACCACCGAAGCCACGGCTGACCAGGAACCGCGCCCGCAACGCGACACGTGACCAGCCAACACAAGATCATCCGCGTTTGCACCTGGTGACAGGTTTCTTACCGGCACCCGGTCTACGTCTCCGTCGGCCGCCGCTGCGCCGGCCTCGTCAACCTCTACTGCGTCGCCCACCTTCGCCGCTACTTCCTGCGGGCGAGGCTGTCGAACCCGGTCCAGCTGGAGTACTGGGAGAAGGCCTGGCTCGACCGGTTCCGCGCGCTCTACACAGCCCACCGGGAACTGG
>NZ_JDWE01000096.1:0-8271 GCF_000685765.2 Frankia sp. BMG5.23 | reverse complement strand
GCTCGGTTGCCCGTCCCACCACCCGACACCAATGATCACGGGAGTCAGGTGAAGTCAGAACCAAATGCCAGAGCCCTCACACAGGCCGCCTAACAACCCCGAAGGACTTCCAGGCTCAACCACTAAGCTTGCCGTTTAACCTCCGAACGTCACGCTGTGTGATACCTGGAGGTGTTGTGGGGTGGGTGGGCGTGTCGCCGTGACGTGAAGCGGCCTTCTGTTGATCCTGGTTTCTCGCCAAAGACACCGTGATCAGGCATAAGGCCGTGGAGGACAGCTTGGCCCGTGATGTCCCCGCCGTCGAGGACCTGGAAGTGCTGTGTCGGTTCCGCCAGGAGTTCTACGACTGTCTGACCCGGCGGGCGGATGCCCTGTTCGAGCTCACCGACGCGGTGCTGTGCGCGGACGGCCCGGTTCGTGACCTGGTCGGCCTGTCGCTGACCCCGGAGCACCGCCGGGGGCACGGCGCGCTGTACGACGCGGTCAACCAGGGCCGCATCGAGATCGGCCGGCTGCGCCGCGCGCTGGCACGGGCTGCCGCTGCCGCGGGCCGCCGACGGCCGGATCATCCTGGGCGTGGACGTCAGCCCGTGGCTGCGCCCGGACGCGGCCACCAGCCCGGACCGGCTGTTCTGCCACACCTACGGCCGAGGCAAGGGCAACGCCCAGATGATCCCCGGCTGGCCCTACTCGTTCGTCGCCGCCCTCGAACCGAGCCGCACCTCGTGGACAGCGCCGCTGGACGCGGTCCGCCTCGGTCCCGGCAACGACCTCACCACGGTGACCGCCCGACAGCTCCGCGACCTGGTCGACCGGGTCGTCGCCGCCGGCCACCACCGCGGCGGCGCCCCGAACATCCTCGTCGTCCTCGACGCCGGCTACGACGTCACCCGCCTGGCCTGGCTGCTCGCCGACCTGCCCGTCGACCTCGTCAGCCGGCTGCGGTCCGACCGTGTCTTCCGCCTGCCCGTCCCGCCCCGCCCACCGGGTGTGGGGCTCCCGCAGCGGGTGTGGGGGTGTGGGGGGCTTTGGCTGCCACCCTGGCTGCCACCAAAGATCGCCGATCTAGAAAAACGCCGGCCGCCCGGGGGTCCGGGGGTCGCCCCCGGGCAGGCATAACGGCAGGTGGCGAAGCTGATCAAAGATCAGCGAGCACGGAACGGGAGCGCGTGGGGCGGGTGGACCATGTGTACCAGCATCCGAACCGTTCGATCTTGGTTGTTGGCCCTGAAATCACTGTTCGGCCGGTCGCCACACGTGCCTCGAACAGGAACGATGCTCGGTGACCGTGCCAACCAGAACATCGCCTACCGAGTAGAACAAGCGTTCCGAACACCTGGCGGTCCGGGCACTTCCGGGCCGCCAGGCGACCGTGATCGTGGTCACTGCGGCTGGTCGAGTTGGCTGGCGACGAGCGGGAACTCTGCCTTGAGAAGCACTGTCAGTTGCGGGTGTGTCAAGAAAGTGCGACAGAGCCAGCGACCGGACACTCCCCTCCGAAAGGCCGCGGACGCCTACGACCAGGCGCTCGAGAGACTCCTCAAAACAGGCAGGACTCGCAGCATGATCCGCAGCTCGTGAACCTGACTCATCCTTACCGACTTCGCCAGCCCAAGCCCTCTAGGAACGCCGCGCTATGGCGGTCCGCGGCCGGTCGCTCGGACGCTCATCCGGGCGGCAACTCGCGCCAGCTCACCACGATCGTGGACCGCCGGTGGCGGGCAGGCCTGGCTTCGGACGAACACGCTCGCGAGAATCAGGCCCTCGCGAAGAACGCGGCGATCGACCGTTAGCCGGGTCTGCCCGCCTGTCGGGACCGTGCCGCGTGCGCGCCGGTCCACCTCCATCGGTCCGGGTTACGCCTCGACGGGCTCCCTGTCCTCCGCCTCGTTCAGTTCGGCGTAGTACGGGCACTCGCTGACGCGCTCGAACGGCGCGAAGGTGTCCCAGCGACGCTCCTTGACGACCTCCTGGGCGAGCTTGTTCCGGGCGTTGAAGAAGTCCCCGCAGAGGAAGCGGACGACCCACTTGTTGCTCGCGAAGGCGTCGCCGCAGTCGTCGAGTCCGACGGACGCCAGGTAGGCGTCAGGATCCGGCTCCTCGTAGTACATGTAGATCAGCCGGGCGTACATGTCGTAGCCGGTCTTGTAGAACCGCTGGTACTCGTTCTGGAGCTCCTCGGCGCGGAGCGGCTCCCGCAGGGCGGCGTCGATGGACTCGCCGGCGCGGATGCCGGTGGAGGTGGCGAGGTAGACACCGCCGGAGAAGATCGGGTCGAAGAAGCAGCCCGCGTCGCCGGCTAGGAACCAGCCCGGCCCCGCGACCTGGTCCGAGTAGTAGCAGTAGTCGGTTTCGATCTGCACGTCGCTCACCGGATGGGCGCCCGCGACCCGCTCCCGGACGCGCCGTACCCGGGACACGTGCTCGTCGAACAGCGCGGCGGGATCGCCGGACCGCAGCACCTGTTGCGGCATGACCGCGCCGACGCTCATCGTGTCGGGCCAGATGGGAATGGCCCACAGCCATCCGTCCTCGTGGGCGCCCACCTGGATGTCGCCCTCGAAGCCGGGATTGCGCGCCTCGTCGATGCCCTTGAGGTGGCGGAAGACCGCGACCATCTTCAGTCGGTCGACCGGCTTCCGCAGCCGGAACGCCTTGGCGATCTTGCTGGCCCGCCCGCCGGCGTCGAGAACGTACTGTGCCCGCACCTCGCGAGCCGTCCCGTCGTGTTCGTAGCGCACACCGACGACCCGGTCGCCTTCTGTTATCAGGTCGTGTACCGTCGCCTCGTGGATCACCCGCGCACCGCACTCGCCCGCGAACTGAATGAGCATATTGTCCAGGTGCGCCCGCTCTACCTGGAACGTCACGTGGTGGCGACCGGGCCCCTGCGTTGTGAACGAAACGCGGACGTTCTCGTCCTCCTCTCCCTGGCAGAACTCGGCACCATGCTTGGCGACATAACCCTGCTGCTTGAGCCGGTCGAGTATTCCCAGCTTCTCGAACGCGGCGTTGACGAACGGCACCATGGACTCGCCGATGTGAAAACGGGGAAAGGTCCGCCGTTCCAACACAATCACGCTACGCCCGGCCTTCGCGAGCGTCGCTGCCGCCGCCGCACCTGCCGGCCCGGCGCCGATGACCACAACGTCGACGACTTCAGTATTCTCGGCCATGCCTCTCCCACCATTGAGCAACGAATTTTTCACATTGTCCTCCTGTGGTGATTTCAAGGTGTGTCCAGCGAGCCGCCGGGGAGCCGTAGAAGACTCGTCTCGATCTCCTCCGCCGCGTCGACGTCCTTCGCGACGATGCAGTACTCGACTACTCCCGACTGCTGGATATGCTCGCAGCCGATCAGCACTCCCGCACGCGCGTCCGGCTCGAAGAGCAGTCCGCTCGTCCTGAGCCGGGCCACCGCGTCGTCGAACGAGGAGACATGCCAGTGGTTTCGCGTCATCAACACGCATTCGGTCTGATAGTCGTGGCCGACCAGGGCGTCGGCGATCCAGTGCAGGTGTGTGGTGCCGCCGAGGCGTCCGTTCATCTCGGTCAGTAGGAGGTCTCCGTCGGGCGTCAGGATTCCATCGATATTCGCCAGGCCGACGTATCCGAGCGCACGGATGGAATCGCAGACCCGCAGCACGATGTCGTTGAACTCCGCCCGGTTCTTCTCGCTCAGCACGGCCCCCGGGATCACTACCCCGTCGAATACCGGTGCCATTCGCATCTCGCCGATATGGTGCAGCCTGCTTCCCTCGGCCGTGATTCTCACCTCCGCGCCCAGCGGCATGGAGTCGGGCACATAGTCCTCGACGATCACCTTGTGGCGGCCGTCGACCGAGTAACGTGACCAGGCGCTGTCGAAATGCCGTCGGACGGCGTCCTGGGAATCGAGCACCCGCAGGCTGGGCGCGCCCAGCGGCTGCACGTCGGGGCGCGGCGAGATGATCTCGTTGCCGTAGCCGCCGGCGTGAAAGTCCTGCTTGACGATCACGCACCTGTTCGCCGCGACGAGATCGGCCGCGAACTCCTGCGCCTTGGCTCTGGAGGTCGCCACGATGCCTGTGGTGACCGGGAGGCCCAGACCGCCAGCCATCGCGCGGAACACGCTCTTGCTATTCACGAGGTCCGCGCCGCCGGCCTCGTAGAATCCGAACCCCGGCATCGATCTGTGCAGGCCCAGCTCCCTGATGAGATGGGCGGTCGTCGCGTCGAACACGTAGGGGCAGGCATGGTCGACGTTCCGCTTCGTGACCAGGGCGCGCAGTTCGGCGAGAAAGCCCCCGTCGAGGAGCCGGTCGCCGGTGAGAACATCCGACCCGAGACGGCCCGCGGGCGGAACCATGATCAGGACCGAGTCGACATCCAGGCCGCGCAGAGTCAGCGCGTAACGCACAAACTCGGGTCGCGGGGGCTGCGGAAGCACGAGGATGTCACCGGGCTCGGCAAGCCAGATCATCCGGAGCGAGATGTTGCCGGCCACCTGGCGGTCAGCCTCGCGAAAAGATGCGAGATCCGCGACGAGACTGTCGTTGTACGAGTTTCCGATCAGCAGCGTGCTCACTGGTTCATCCCATCGAGTTCGCCAGGTTGCGCAGGGTGTCCCGCAGTCGATCAACAAGAAGGTTCATCTCGTGAGTGGCGATGGTCAGCGGAGGCGCGACGATGACCGCCTCGGTCGCCCGGTCGACGCCGGTCGGGCGCAGCATCAGGCCGAAGTTGATCGCCGTCGCGCAGATTTCCTTCGCCTGCGAAAGTCGTGGTCCGGTCAGCACCGGAAGGGTGAATAGCAGTCCCCGCCCTCGTGGTTCTCCGAGATAGTAGACGGGCGCTGCGAGGGCCTCGAGCTCACGTTTGAGGAAGGCACCCATCTGTCTTGCTCGCTCGGGAATGTTCTGTTCCTTCGTAAACCGAAGGACGGCGTGCGCCGTCACGGCCGACGAGGGACCGAGGGCCGTCGCGCCGGTGCACAGCTGCTGCGGCCGGACGTTCTGCCCGACCACGCAGGCCCCGATTGGAGAGCAGCCGGCGTTGAGGCCCGGCCCCATGACGATTAGGTCGGGGGTTACACCGGAACTGGAATGTCCGAACCAGTCGCCCACCTGGCCCAGACCGGTGAGGGTCTCATCGGCGACCAGCAGCGCCCCGTTGGCGTCGCATAGCTCCCGCAGGCCGCTCAGCGTCTCGTCGGACAACGCCGTCGCGCCGCTGTCGGCGCTTCCCATGGGCTCCACCAGAACGGCCGCGACGCGCCCGTGCCCGACCCGGTCGAACGCCAGCTGCCAGTCGTCGAGATCGGGACCGAGTTGGTCGGCGTTCGGCGCCGCCCGCTGTGTCCACGAGGCCGGGCTGTCGCGGCCGAGGGCCGCACTCCCGTCGTGAGCGGGCCGCCCGGCGATGCTGAACGCGACGACACCCGATCCCTGATGGCTCGGTCGCTGTGTCAGAACCATCGGCCGGTCGCTCTCGTCGTTGAGAGCGTGGTGTCGCCTTACCAGGTCCAGTGTCAGCTTGATCGCGGCAGGTCCTGAGTCAGTGTAGAGGACCTCCCGATAGCCGGCGCCAGTTAGGTTGAGAATTTCTCTCGTAAGGTCGACAATCGGTTGGCTCGCGAACTGCGTCCGGTGCGCGAAGCTCGCTAACGCCGCCTTTTTGTGCATTGCGCTGAGCATTTCTGGAATGCCGTGCCCGAGATTGTTGCAGGTCGCGCCGGAAATGCCGTCGATGTAATCCCGGCCGCGGTCGTCGAAAAGTCGCGATCCGTGCGCACGAACGATCCGAGGCTGACCACTCGCGCTCACATCCCGCGAGCGACGGTGGAAACCTGAGGTACCGACCCCCATCAGACCTCCTCCGCGTGATGGCCGAAGAGCCAGTCGTGGTCCTCGAGGGGCAGCTCGGTCACCGCGGCGTCCTGGCGCGACGCAGGCTCCTCGGCCCGCAGATGCTCCGCGTTCTGCCGGGAGCTAAGAAGGATCTCTCTCGCCCGCGGAACCCGTAGCCGTTGGTAGCGGTCGAACGCGGCCCGGTGCGAGTCAGCGGCGTCCGCCAGGCACAGGGCCAGGACCGTCGCGTCCTCAATCGCCTGGTTCGCGCCCTGAGCGAGGAACGGCAGCATCGGATGCGCGGCGTCGCCGATCAGTACGGTGCGGTCGGTCGCCCAGCATTCGATGGGCTCACGGTCATGCAGCGCCCACACGGTGACCTCGTCGAGGGCGGCCAGCACCGAGCGGACGGAGTCGTGCCAGCAGTCGTATCTGGCCCGCATCGCGGTGAGGTCGCCGCGCCGCGACCACGACTCGTGGCCGCCCTCTTCGGCCGGGACCGTCGCGGCGACACTGATCAGCTGGCCGCGTCGGACGGGATACATCACGGCGTGGCCGTCCGTGCCTTTCCAGACCCGGATCGAGTTCCCGAACGCTCCGGGCAGCCGCCGTGCGTCGACAAGCCCCCGATAGATGAGCTCGCCTGAGAAACACGGGACGTCGGCCGATATGCGTGAACGGACAACCGAACGTATCCCGTCCGCACCGATCAGCAGTCCGACTTCCTCGGTCGAGCCGTCCGCGAAGAGAAGTCGAACGGACTCGTCGTCCTCCGTCACCTCGACGCACCGCCGCCCGGTGGCGACGGGCGTCTCCAGCCTGGAGGTCAACAGCGCGTGTAGGTCGGCGCGGTGCACGGTGTAGTACGGCGCGCCGTACCTGTCCGCGCAGTCCTTCCCGAACGGTGTCCGGGCGACCACCGTTCCGTCGTCCCACTGACACATCAGTGCGGACTCGACCTCGACCGCGATCTCCCGCAGGGCATCCGCCAAGCCCAATCGGTGCAACAGCCGCACCGCGCTCGGCGCGAGCTGCACTCCCGCGCCGATCTCGCCGGACAGTTCCGCCTGCTCGAACAGGACGCTAGGTACGCCACTATCCGCCAACATCAACGCCAGGGTCACGCCTGCTATCCCGGCACCAAGAATTCCGACTCGAGGCCCACTGTTTTTCATCGCGATCCCATTCGTCGATCCATGTAAGGGCCGCCAGGACCTATTTTTCGATGCAGAACTCGTCGATCGGGTAGCCGACGTGCCGGTCTTCGACCGGCAGGTATCCGAGCACCTTTGTACCCGGTTGGAGCTCGGTGACGTTGATGACCACGCCGCCCGGCCCGAGAACCCGCACGTGCCAATCGTCCTGGACGATGAGATCTGCCACTCGGCCGGACGGGGACTTCGCGGTGATCATTCGAAGAGGTCGCGTCTCGATCTTGATCCGGCCGACGGTCACCGGCCGAGCGCGGCCGTCCGCGTCGACGGCCAGCACTCTTCCGCCCGCCTGTAGCTCGCTGAGGTAGTTGGTGCGGCCGGCCATCGACATCGTGTAGGAATGAACCGCGCCGGCGTTTACCCGAAACTGCCGTGTCGGCATGTAGGGCAGTGGATGCGTCTCGCTGCACGCAAGGATCATTCCCTTGGAGTGTGAGCCCACTAGGATTCCCTCGTTCTCGCCGAACATGCTGCAGGTGTCGACGCAGGCCCGCTCGCCCATTCCCACATGACTGGTCTCGATGACTTCCAGTTCCTCGAGCTGGAGCGAGAAGGAACCCCCGGCGGCCACGGCCTTAAGCGCGGACAACTCGCCGACAGCCTTCGGCGCCAGCATGATGCCGTCGGCGCCACGCTCCAGGCAGCCGAGCACGACGTTGGCCTCGTCCGTGTCGTGAACAACGGTGATCACGCTGCCCTGGGACTTGTGCGCCGCGGCCAGGACGATCTCCAGCGGGATCTTCGTCTCGTCGCGGAACCGGAGGACGGTCCACGCCCATTCCTGGGCGGCTGCGCAGGCGGCATCGAGCGTCTGCGCATCGGTCACCTCGAGATACCTGCCGAACTCGACGTGCGGGTAGGTAGCTGACAGCTCGTGAATCCGCTCCCGTTCGGCATCGAGGATGACGACATCAACGCCGTCCAGGTCTTCGCCCAGGGAGCCGTCCTTGGTCAGCAGAACCTTCTTGACCGTCGGCGGCAACGTGGACAGGTTGGCGGGATCGTCGGAGACGACGGCGTCGACCCTCTGGTGAATCGCCTCCTCCGCGACCGCGGTCAAGAGCGGTCCAGCGCCATGGATCTCAACCCAGTACAGTTTCATGGACATTCTCCCACCGTCCGTATCCGGCTCTGCGCACTACGTCTGAAGCCGTGTTCGGCGTCTGACGTTTCGTAACCTCACGGTTGTGACGGAACGTGACGGCGAGGGTGTCCGGAAACGGTGACGC
>NZ_JDWE01000095.1:0-8426 GCF_000685765.2 Frankia sp. BMG5.23 | reverse complement strand
TGATCGGCATGCGCGGCTACCAGACCCGCAGCACGCGGCGCAGCACGGGAACCATCGCGGTCATGGGCCAAGCGGTGTGGCCGGCGATTCTGGACGTCGATACGTGGGAGCAGATCCGGGCGATCCTCACGGACGCCTCGCGGCGGACCAACACCAACGCGCAGAAGCTTCGGCGCATGCTGGCGGGGTTCGTCTACTGCGCCTCGTGCGGGCACAAGCTGACCGGGAACGGCACGAACGGGACGCGGCTCTACTGCCAGCGGCGTGACGGCCGCTGTCCGGCCAAGGTCCGAATCGGGGAAGCCTTCCTCGTCGGGCTGGTCTCCCGTGCCGTGCGGGGGCGTCTCGACGAGCTGGTTCTCCAGCCTGTGGCCATGGACGACCCGGCCGCCGCTGAGCTGGCGACGTTGGAGGCCCGCAAGAGCGCGCTGGCGGACCGGTGGGCATCCGGGAAGATGGACGATGACGCCTACGACGATGCCCACAAGGCCATCGTCCGCCAGATCCGCGCGGCCGAGGCCCGGATGCACACCAGCGCGCGACGGCGCGCCACGCTGCCCGTGGAGGGCGCCGTGGGCTGGGACGGGCTCGGCGAGGACATCGCGGCCAAGCGGGTGATCCTCACCCAACTGATCGACGGTGTGATCGTCGGCGGAAACGGGACTGTCGAGGGTGATGATGTTCAGCGTGTGCGGATCGTGTGGCGAGACCTGAACGACCCCCGGTAGCCCACGTCACCGCAGAAGGCCCCGGCGTCTGCCGGGGCCTTCGTCGTACCTGCCCGCTATGACCCTTTGAGAGCCACACTGGCACGTTAGAACCGCCTTCCCCGCTGGCAGGGGGGGAGAGATTCCGTCCCTGGACCGTTAGCGGGCCGAGCGTGAAGGGGCCGAAGAGTCAGCGGGAGTGCCACCGTCACGGCGACACGCCGTTGCCCACGCCGTGACGGCGGCACGCTG
Source organism: Frankia sp. BMG5.23 (assembly GCF_000685765.2). Taxonomy (NCBI): domain Bacteria; kingdom Bacillati; phylum Actinomycetota; class Actinomycetes; order Frankiales; family Frankiaceae; genus Frankia; species Frankia sp. BMG5.23. The sequence goes on along the minus strand of NZ_JDWE01000095.1, from coordinate 7,467 downwards.
TGCACGATTCTCGGCGGCCTGGGCGGCGCGCGGGCACCGTGCCGATAAGCGCCCCCTGCGGAGCAGGATGCGACGTCACAGCGGGATGGTGCAAAGCCAGCGACACGGCGCGTCGGTGGAACCAGGGCGCTGACCTGCGACGCTGTGACGTACGCGGCCGATGCCAGCGATCAATGGTCCACATTAACCAGTCCACTCTGACTATCCCCGCTGGGCACCCGACCCGCACAGCGATCTTGCACGACAACCACGGTTGTCGATTGCGAAGCGGCAGCTACCCGACCCGCGACGAAGCATCTCCTTGGCTGACAACCAAGGTTGCCGGTGTGGGTCGTAACGTGACGATCGTGCCGGCCGGCCGGCCGGCCGGGCTGCGCTGCCCGACCGCCTCGCCAGGCGCTCAGCGGCCCGGTGCCGCAGGTCGGCAACGTCCGGGGTGCAGGTCATAACGAAGGCCAGCGTCACGGGGCTCTCGCCCTTGCTGGTGCGGCCGGCACATCGTGCCAGCCGTGGCCGGGTGGGAACCGAAGGAGTTCCCGAAATCGGTAGCGACTCCGGGAGCGGTCCGGTAATCTTTCAGTCGCTGCCCGCAATCAACCAGAATCTGGGCTGCTTCGGCCTCGCTTATCGTCGCGGGCGCCACGGCTGATGCTCACGGAAGGAGACCAGCGCAATGACGCCACCGGATGACCTCGTCATCGTGGTAGAGGAGTTGGCCACGATCCAGGACCGCGGCGACTTTCAGACCTCTGATGGACCCGTCGGTGACAGCGGCGAGAACAGGGACGGCTAAGCATCGACGTTAGCTGTCGCCGTACGACCCTGCCTCTCTTTCATCTGTTTCGGTTGGTTTTTCATGGCGATCTGGGTGCAGGCCGAAGGAGCCACCATGTAAAGGATGTTGATGGATCATCAGCTCATCCGCGATATAAAGACCGCGTTGGCATGGTCCAGACCCAGCTCGACACCCTCCCGGTTCCTACGGGGGACTCTTCCTGATTCTGGGATATGCCCCAGGGTGCTCACGCCGACCAGATTTCTAGACCTGATAATGAGACGAAGCCTTGTCTCGCCCCAGATGCGGTGCTTTCAAAACGAATCAGAGCTGCATCCAAACTCCTTGCTTCAGATGAACACGACGAGGCGAGGGCAGGTCACTCCGATGGTCGATATGCGCCGGCTGGCCGGACTTTTGCAATCAGGCTGCACCCTGGTGTTGGACGCGGTCAACCACTTTGATCCGACGCTAGAGGTTGCGTGCCGAGCGTTTCAATGGTGGTTGCGCGCGCCTGTGCAGGCGAACGTGTACCTCACAACGGGCGACGCGGCGGGTTTCTCCCTACACTGGGATGATCACGACGTCATCGTCCTACAGTTAGCTGGCGACAAAGAGTGGGAGGTCCGGGGTCCGTCTCGCCGTGCTCCCATGTACCGCGACGCCGCACCCAATACTGAGCCTCCCAAAGACATCGTGTGGTCTGGTACCGTGAATACCGGTGACGTGTTGTATATTCCCCGGGGCCACTGGCATCGGGCGAGCCGCACCAGCAGAGGTGACGGGTTTAGCCTTCATGCTACCTTTGGGTTCACGAGACGAACGGGCGTCGATTGGTTGGCTTGGCTTGCGGACCAGTCGCGCCGCGAAGAGGTGTTTCGGGAGGATCTGAATCAGCGGGGAGAAGACCCGAAAGAACATCAAAACGACGGCGAGAAAATTATTGTTGCCGCATCGCGTCTTCTTACGTCACATCCGCCGGCCCATTACTTGGAATCCGTGGCGCATGCCACCTCCGCAGGCCGGTATGTCTCCACAGCCGGCATTTTTGGTCCGCCATCCGCGGTCGTGTGCGTTACTGATTTTCCACCTCAGATAGAGACCCAGGGCGATACAGTGGCGGTCGCGACGGCGGAGAAACGGATCGTCTTCACCAGGAAAGCATTACCAGCCCTTGGGTTGCTTCTGTCGGGCAATCCTGTGTGCCTTGACTACGTATCGTCCGCAGCGGGGATCGATGGCGCGCGCCTTGGGGAGATACTTGTCCGGGAGGGCATATGCGCGGAACTGACTCCGGAATTATTCTCGGGCTATACCGGTCTGACCACAGACGGCAAGCTTTAGAGGATGCCCTTGCCGTTGGCATTCAATGCCTAGACACAAGCTACAACTATCATGGGTTCGACTCGCATCGCCTTCTCTCAAGCGTCGTGGGCGATTTACTTTCCATGTTCTCCATCTCGACGAAAGTCGGCTTCTTCCGAGAGTCCGGACGGGTAGTTCACACCCTCGCTCCCGGCCGGCTTCGCCGTGCGGTGGAGGAATCAGCGTGCGACCTTGGACGCATCCCGGACGTCGTCTTTCTGCATAATCCTGAGAAGTCCCTTGTGGGAGTGAGCCCCGTACAAGCCCGTGAGCGCTTGGATGCGGCGTGCGCGGCGCTGTATGAAGCGGTAGCCATGGGTCTGTGCGCGTCGTGGGGAATATCGTCCTGGGATACGGCGCCGCTGATCCGGGCGCTTGACGGCGATCTCTTCGCGAAGGCTCCCACGCCAGACGTGCTCATGGTCCGCGCGGGGCTGACGGTGCCGTCTGACCAGCTCGACGCGAGCGAGCGGGCGGCGCAACGTCTGGGCGTCCCGTCCGATCGCCTGTGGGGGATGAGCCCGTTCGGCGGGGACGCCGCACGCGACGTCTGGAAGAGAATTAAGGCGGCCACCTTTCTTCAGCCAAACGAAGAAGGGTCAAATGTGCAAGCCGTCTTCCGCGTGTCATATGAGCTGCCAAGAGTAACGCGGATAGCCGTGAGTTCCGGCAGCACAGACCATATGAGGGAACTTGTGTCAGCCGAAGCGCTAAAGGTTGACCTAGACCAGATCGCTCGTTATCGGCAGCTCCTCCGTGAGAGAGGCGCTCACATCTGAAGGTCTTTCACCAGCCTTTCGACAGCCTGACATGCCGGCTCGTGAAGCGGCCCTGAATACGAGGCGGGCGCGCTGACAATGTCCGCGCACAGAAATAGCGTCATGATCTTACCTGTCTTGCTTTCCAGTTCCTCTCTGTACTCTCGGTAGATGCGGCTGGCGAGGTCGGGAATTGCCAGGCTGTTGACCCACAGGTTCGCTGGGTCCAATCCGCGCGGCGCCATTCCCCAGTCTTCCCAGTCAAGCAGCATACATTCTGGTGCCGTGAGATTCGCCCAATTTAGGTCGGCATGCGCGGCTGACCATTGCTCGATCCTAGTGTCGATCTTGCCGCCACAGGCCCGACTGATTGCCAGGTCCACCCGCGCTTGCGTTATTGTCTCGGTGTGAGGAGTAGCTAGCCGGGTGGTCGAATGCCCGGCAAGCGCGGCCAGCGAAGATCTCAGCGTCGCCCACCACGCCTCAGAAAGGTCGGGATCGGTAGTGAGGATACCACCGGGTTTAACGGGATGATCCGCGACGAAATCTGTCTCGTCAGCCCTCCACATGAGATCCTGGTCGGGATCGTTCCAAGAGACGCTTTGCCTCCAGACGGGCCGGGCCACGCCATGAAGCATCGATGAGGTCTCTGTTCCGTTCCATCCCTGACCGGTCATCTTCTCTGGAGATCGAACCTCAACACGGACCCAGGTTCCTCTATCGCTGGCGAGGCCAATTGAGCGTCGCTTCCGCACGACCGCGGTTCGGTCAAAGTGAACGTCTAGTGATCGCTCGACACGTTTCAAGACGTCGTTATAGGATCCCGACCTGAGATCCAATTTAGCGCGGACGTTTGGCACGATGGAAACCCTATCTCTCTCGTCGCTCGGGCGGAGTGTCACCCGTCCGCCTGCGTTCGAGCGCCACGCGGACGGGCAACAATAGTGAAGACGTGTAAAATGCTATCTCGGCGCCCTGTGGACACCGTATCGGCTGTTAGGCCGTGAACTCTCCATCCGTCACACCACGCACGAACGCCGACCATTCCGCACTGGTAAAGACCAGCGCAGGCCCGGTTCCATGGTCCTTGCTGTCCCGTAGGGCGACAAGGCCGCCGTCAAGGAATGCAACCTCGACACACTCACCCTTAGCGTTGCTGTAGCTACTCTTGCGCCACACCGCGCCGGAAAGATCGTGACTGTTCATGGTTCGAGACTCCTAGCTCGATCAATGAGCATCTTGGTGCTCGCGTCCCGCTCGGCCGCAGATTCCCACATCGCGCTGAACGACTCTTCGTATTGCTCTACCTCACGATCTTTCTCTAGATACAACGCTCCGGTAAGTCCCTCCACGTAAACCGTTGGCGGTTCCCCCGCTCGTCCGGTTCCGTTCTCGGGAAACCGAAGAACGACGAACGGACCCGACGTGACGCCCGTGTGTAGGCCGGCACTGAACGGCATTACCTTGATCGTGACATTAGGCAGCCGGTTTACGTCCGCAATCCGTTCGAGTTGCTGTGCGAGCACCTTCGGGCCACCAACGGGGCGATGCAGAATCGACTCGCTGAGAACAACATTCAGGACCGGGGGATCGGTCACTCGGGTCAGCAACGCCTGCCGGGCCATGCGTACATGAACTCGCCGGTCTATTTCGTCGTTCTCGATATCGGGGTCTTCCGCTCGGATCAGGGTCCGTGCGTACTCCTCTGTTTGGAGGAGACCGGGAACGAGTTCCGCCTGGTAGCACCAGAGGCGAGAGGCTGCCTCTTCGAGCCCGATGTACAGGTCGAGCCAGGCCGGGATGACGTCGCCGTAGCTGTGCCACCAGCCGCGCGCCTTCGTCTCCTTCGCGAGCCCCATCAGCGCCTCGGTCAGGTCGGTGGGTGCACCGTAGATCCGGCACATGATCTCTACGTCAAAGCTCCGAAGCGAGGTCAGCCCCGACTCGATGCGCCAGATCTTGGCTTCGGACCACTCCAGGCGCCGTGCGGCTGCCCGCACGGTCAGCCTCGCCTGGTTTCGAAGATCGCGTAGGTACCGGCCGAGCTGGCGGCGCGGCACGGTCGAGCCCGTCGTCGTGCTGCCTTCTGGCATCGCCCCTCCTTCGGTTTGAGGGTAGTCCATCACCCGAAATGAAAGACTCCGGTCGCTGTTTCGCAACAATATCAACATCTCTCAGCTTGCATTGTGAGTCTTGCATGTTGGGTCCTCACGGTGTTTGACTTCTGCGTGACAGCAGGCGCGCCGAGAGTGGCCGCCTGGCCGCCTACGGCGCTGCCATCGGCGGACGCTCGCGTCTCTCTGCGTTGCCAAGGAGCCCTCCTCGGCGGCATCTGCCGCGCCCTGCTGTCTGCGGCACGGAGACGGAGGCGCGGCGCGGGGGCTGCCCGTCGCAGACCGAAGGGAGAGGGTCCATGGACGAACGCCGGTTCGTGGTGTGGGACGCGGACGGACGACCGCTCGGGGCATTCCCCGACTTCGACACCGCCCACGAGTGGGCGCACGTGCGGATGCGGCAGGCGCGAACCCGCCTCCCCCTGACACTCGACGACCGTGTAGCGAAGGTCAGCCGCCGCCTATCCCACGCCCGCTGTGAGCTGGTGGCGTGGGCCGAATTCGCCGTGTTGCCCGGCTGTGACCTGCCCGCTCTCGGCGCAGCCGCAGCCGCAGCCGCAGGCGACACGGCGCGGCGCCAGCCTGCACAGCACTCACGGTCGTGACCATCCGGATCATCGGCCGCTGGGCTGCCGTCCGCGCGCTGACCGCCGCACGGGGCTCAGCATGACTGGTGACTCATCGCCTGTGATCCGGGTGGCCGTGGCGCACTTCCCGCCGACAGCCGCCGCCGTTCCCGACGTGCGCACGAGCACGGCCTGCACGCTCAGGGAATGGTCAGTCGACTCCGACACCGTCAACACTGTCGAACTCGTCGTTTGTGAATTGACCTCGAATGCCGTGAAGGCGAGCCGCCCGGAAGACGTCGTGGCCATACGGCTCACCGCGACAGGAGAATACGTCCTTGTTGAAGTGCGGGACGGCAACGACACCGCTCCCCGTATCAAAAGCCCGGACCTGTTCAGTGAGGACGGACGCGGCCTGCTGATGGTCGACGCGCTGTCGCGCCGATGGTCGTGGTGGAGAGTAAAGACCGGCGGAAAAGTTGTCTGGGCCGAGATTCCCGGTGGTTTGCAAGCCACGCCGCCGCCGACGCAGGCCGCTACGCCGATGCCGACGCGGACACCGAGGGTCGGGCCGCAGCCTACGGCGCCGGTCGTCTACCGCACCGACCCGGAGACCCTGCGGCGGGTCGCTGACGCGCTGCGCGCGCTGGACCCGTGGCACCGGACCCCCTCCGGCCGCAGCTTGCCCGAAGCTGTGCCGCACCGGGCCTGACGCATCGCAACCTGGCCGGGAAAGGGGGAACATGGGGCGAGCTGGTATGCGAGCGGAACAGAATGCGCTACGGGTCCACCTGTTGCATGCGGGAATGACGCAGGCCGAGATAGCCGACGAGTTCATCCGACGTTATCAACTTCGCCCTCGCGCCGCTTTCCGCCACGCGCACGGCTGGACGCAGCTACAAGCCGCCGACCACATCAATAGACAAGCGGCCCGTCTCGGCCTTGACCCGGACGGCAGGGCTTCCATCACCGGTCCCTATTTGTGTGAACTGGAGCATTGGCCGGANACGTCCGCGCGGCGAAGGCTCACCCCGCAGATTCTCGCGCTGCTGGCGACCGCGTACGGCACCGACGTTCACCGGCTGGTGGACGCCTCCGACCGCGTGCGGATGCGGCCGGCGGACCGGCTGGTGATCGACGCCATGACGTGCGTGCGCCAACCGGCCACCTGCCCCCGCTGCCGCCGCCGGGAACCAACCGCGATGCCCCGGATGCCGAGGGCGCGGCCGGATGCGCTGGCGTCGTCCGGGAGCCTCGCTGTGTCGGCACACCCCCTGCCCATCGGGTAGCCGTACCGGTCGCCGTGCCGGTCCCCTGTTTGAGCGGCGACCCCGCAAGGGCGCCGCTGGCGCAGGCCACCGGCTCCGCTGGGACTGCCCAAGGACAGCCCGACTCGTAGCCCTACAGGCCACGTGTTCACATCTGGACGACCTCGGCCGCTGGGCATCCGCACGCTCGCAGGCTCCCGCATGGGTCGCTACGTTCCTGTTCGGTATGAATTATCCAAACTTCCCGTCCGTCCGCCCACCGGAGCACCCATCGGCCCGCCCACCGGACCACCTGTAAAGATGGGTGGGTCTGAGATGTCGCACTGGCGCAGGTCAAAGCACCTGCCACACCCACCCAAGCACTCCGCGACTTAAGAGCGTGTCTTGCGTGGCTGCCCGGGGTACATATCGATCATGGATGTGTTGGAGAGCAGCCTTGCCGGGCGGCTGGTCCCGGACGAGTTGNGGGAGCTGGTGGAACCGCTGCTGCCCCGGTTCGAGGCCCGCTGGCAGGGCGGTGGGACTGCCCCGATCGAGGATCGGGCGGTGTTTACCGCGGTGGTCTACGTGCTGACCTCGGGGTGTGCTTGGCGGCATCTGCCGTCCGAGTTCGGGGTGTCG
>NZ_JDWE01000094.1:0-8454 GCF_000685765.2 Frankia sp. BMG5.23 | reverse complement strand
ACCCCAACCCCAGTGTCATTCCACTCCTCCACCACCCGCACCCACTCAGCCGCACCCAACACCGGCACCTGGCTCACCCGCAACGCGGGATCGGCGGCCACCGCGTCCAACACGGCCACCAGGCGCTCCGCCACCTTCTGCACCGTGGGCCGGTCGAACAGGTCGGCCGCGTAGCCGACGGTCCCACCGATCCCCGCCGGTTCACCGTCGGCGCCACGGTGCTCGGCCAGGCTGAACGACAGGTCGAACTTGGCGGCGTTGACCCCGGACCTGTGCGGTTGGATGGTCAGCCCCGGCAGCTCCCAGCCGGTGTCCTGCGGGGTGTTCCGCAACCCGAGGGACACCTGGAACAGCGGGTGCCGCGACAACGAGCGGGCCGGGTAGAGCTCCTCGACCAACCGCTCGAACGGCACGTCCTGATGGGCGTAGGCGGCCAGGTTCCGCTCCCGCACCCGGGCCACCAGGTCGTTGAACGAGGGATCGCCGCCGACGTCGGTGCGCAGCACCAGCGTGTTGACGAAGAAGCCGATCAGGTCATCCAGGGCGGCCTCGCCCCGGCCCGCCACTGCGGTGCCGATCGGGATGTCGTTGCCCCCGCCAAGGCGAGACAGCAGCAGCGCAACTGCGGCCTGCACCACCATGAACAGCGTTGCCCGCCGCCCCCGGGCCAGCCGGACAAGCCGCTCGTGGGTCTGCGCGCCGATCCGGATCGGCACCGCGCCGCCCGTGAAGCTCGGCACCGGCGGGCGCGGGCGGTCGACCGGCAGGGCCAGCTCCGCGGGGATGTCGGCGAGTGCCTCCCGCCAGTACGCGAGCTGCTCGCTGATCAGGCTCGCCGGGTCGGACAGATCGCCCAGCACCGCGCGCTGCCACACCGCGTAGTCGGCGTACTGGAGCGGCAATCTGGTCCACTGCGGTACCCGCCCACGCAGCCTGGCGGTGTAGGCCACCGACAGGTCGCGGGCCAGCACGCCCATCGACCAGCCGTCGGAGGCGATGTGGTGCGCCACCAGCAGCAGCACGTGCTCCCGGGGGGACAGCGTGAACAGCCGTACCCGCAGCGGCGGCTCGCTGCCCACGTCGAACCCGCGCCCCAACTCGGCGGCCATCAGCGACGGCAGCTCCGCCTCGGTCACCGCCACCATCACCAGTTCCGGGCGGCCCACCGTCTCGTCCAGCAGGTGCTGACCCGGCACGCCGTCGACGTCAGGGAAGACCGTCCGCAGGCTTTCGTGACGCGCCGCGACGTCGGCCAGCGCGGCCTGCAGCGCCCACCGGTCGAGCTGCCCGGTCAGCTTCAGCGCGAGCGGCACGTTGTAGACCGCCCGTCCCTCCTCCAACTGGTTGAGGAACCACATCCGGGCCTGGCCGAACGACAGCGGCGCCGGGTCCGGCCGTACCCCGGCAACCAGCTCGGGCCGCGAGCGGCCACCGGCCTCGACCACACGGGCCACCGCCGCCGGGGTGGCGCCGGTGAACAGGGTGCGGATTCCCACCTCGACGTCGAGGACGGCCCGTACCCGGGCGAGCAGCCGCATCGCCAGCAGGGAGTCGCCACCCAACTCGAAGAAGTTGTCGTCGGCCCCGATCCACTCCAGCTTCAGCACGTCGACGAACAGCGAGCACAGCACCTCCTCGATCGGCGTGCGCGGCTCGCGCCCGGTCGCCATGCGGCCGAAGTCCGGCGCGGGCAGGGCCGCCCGGTCCAGCTTGGCGTTGCCGGTCAGCGGCAGCTCCGCCAGCGGGACGACGGCGGCGGGGACCATGTAGTCCGGCAGCCGTCCCGCCGCGTACCTCCGCACCGCGGAGCCCGTCACGCTCTCCCCCTCGGCGGGCACCACGTAGGCGACCAGTTGGCTGTGGTCGGCCTGGCTGGTGTGGGCTACCACCGCGACCCGCGCGACCCCCGGGCAGCCGGACAGCACGTTCTCGATCTCGCTCAGCTCGATCCGGAACCCGCGGATCTTCACCTGCGTGTCGGCCCGCCCCAGGAAGACCAGCAGCCCGTCACCGGTCCACCGGGCCAGGTCCCCGGTCCGGTACATCCGCTCGCCCGGCGTGCCGAAGGGGCAGGCCACGAAGCGTTCCGAGGTGAGGCCTGGCCGGTTCAGGTAGCCGCGGGCCAGCCCGCCGCCGGCCACGTACAGTTCTCCCCCGACGCCGGGCGGGATCGGCTGCAGGAAGCCGTCCAGCACGTAGATCCGGGTGTTGTCCAGCGGGCGGCCGATCGGCACCGACGCCGGCACCTGGTCGCCCGCGGTGAAGGGGAGGTGGGTGGCGAAGGCGGTCGTCTCGGTCGGCCCGTAGGTGGACCGCACGACCATGTCCGGATGGGTCTCCAGCAGAGTCCTCACCGCGGCCGCCGAGACCACGTCGCCGCCGGTCGACACCTCGCGTACCCCGGCGAAGATGTGCGGGGTCTGCTCGCCCAGCGCGGCGAACAGGCCGGCGGTCGCGTGGACGTTGGTGATCCGGTGGGCGGCGATGAACCGCTCCCGGTCGGCGGCATCCAGGTCACCGGCCGGCGCGACCACGACGGTGCCGCCGCGCAGCAGCGGCACCCACACCTCGTAGGTGGAGGCGTCGAAGGCGTGGTTGGCCTGCACCATGACCCGCTCGGTCACCTCGGCGGGCCAGGCGCCATCCAGGCAGAAGCCGACCACGTTGCCGTGGGTGACCGCCACTCCCTTCGGCACCCCCGTCGATCCCGAGGTGTACATGACGTACGCCAGGTTGGCCGCGGCCGGGGCAACCGGGAAGGGGCCGTCGCCGGCCGGCACCTCCGAGGGGACCCGGACGATGTTGGCGGCGGGCAGGCCGCCCTCGCGGGTCATCGGGTGGTCGATCGTGGCCTGGCCGACCAGCAGCGCCACGGGTGCGGCCTCGGCGATCACGGCCTTCATCCGCTCCAGCGGGTTGGCGGCATCCAGCGGCACATAGGCGGCGCCCGCCTTCACCACCCCGAGCAGCGCCACCACCAGCTCGGCCGACCGCTCCATCAGCACCCCGACCAGGCTCTCGGTGCCCACGCCGAGCGTGGCCAGCAGACGGGCGAGCCGGTCGGCGCGCGCGTTCAGCTCCTGGTAGGTCAGCGTGACGTCCCCGTCGATGGCGACGGCGTGCGGATGCTCGGCGACGCGTCGCTCGAACGCCGTGACCAGCGACCCGGCGTCCACCGGCACCGCGGTGTCGTTCCACCGCCGGATCACCAGATCCCGGCCCGTCTCGTCCAGGATGCCGACCGTGCCGACACGGGCGGCCGGGTCGGCGGCGATCGCCGCCAGCACCCGCACCATGGCGGCGGCCAGCCCCTCGGCCATCTCCCGCTCGTACACCTCGGGCTGGTAGGACAGCCGCAGCTCCAGCCGGTCCCGGCCAGGGACCACGGCCAGCGCGAGCGGATAGTGCGGCGCCTCGTGCCCCCCGGCCGGGGTGATCGTCAGGTCGCGGTCGTCAGCCATCGCGGAGACCCACGACGAGTCGAGCGGGTAGTTCTCGTAGGCCAGCAGCGTGTCGAAGGTGGCGCCGGGGCCGGTGATCCGCTGGATCTCGGCAAGGCCCAGGTAGTGGCAGGACATCAGCGCCGTCTGGCGGGCCTGCAGCGCCGTAAGCATCTCGGCGACCGGCTGGGCGGGGTCGAGCGGCACCCGGATCGGCACGGTGTTGATGAACAGGCCTACCATGTCCTCGACCCTGGGCAGTTCGGGCGGGCGGCCCGCCACCACCGCGCCGAACACCACGTCACGGCGGCCGGCCAGGCGGCTGACCAGCAGTGCCCAGGCGCCCTGGACGACCGTGTTCATCGTCAGCTCATGACCACGAGCGAGGGCCCGCAGAGCTGCCGTCAGCTCGGGGCTCACCGAGGTGTTCACGCGCTCGGCCGGCTGCGGCTCGCGCACCGGATCGGGCTGGGCCACCAGGGTCGGCTCGTCCGTCCCGGCCAGCTCGACCCGCCACGCCTCACGGGCGGCCTGGCGGTCCTGGCGGCCGAGCCACTCCAGGTAGTCCCGGTACGGCGAGACCGGCTTCAGCCCGCCCGTCGTGCCTCCGGCCTGGTAGACGGCGAACAGCTCCCGCGTGAACATCGGCTGCGACCAGCCGTCCAGCAGGATGTGGTGGATGGTGAGCACCAGCCGGTGGCGCCGCGCACCGAACCGGATCAGCAGGAAACGCAGTAGTGGCGGCTGCGCCGGATCGAACCCGCGGTCCCGCTCCTCGGCGGCCAGCCGCATGGCCTGTTCCAACGCCGCTTCTTCCGCCAGGTGCGCCAGGTCGACCTCACGCCACGGCAGCCGTACCTTCCTGGCGATCACCTGCACGGGCTGGTCCAGGCCGGAGAGCTGCTGGAACCCGGCCCGCAGGTTGGCGTGCCGGTCCAGCAGGGCCTCCCCGGACGCCCGCAGCAGCGCCGGGTCCAGCGGCCCGGTCAGATCAAGGTCACGCTGGCCGGAGTAGACGTCGCCGGTCCGCCCGTCGTAGAGCGTCTGGAAGAGCAGGCCCTCCTGTAGCGGGGACAGCGGCCACAGATCCTCCACGTCGAGCTGGCTCACCGGGCTCTCCTCTCGTGCGTGTTCCGCGCTAGTTCGGCCGCCACCACGTCGAGCTCGCCCTGCGCCATGGCGAGCAGCGGGAAGTCGGAGGGGGTGTGCCCGCCCGCCTCGGGGCGCGCGGCGTGCTCGGCCAGCCCGGTCAGCATCGCCACCCATCCCTCGGCGAGGGCAGCGACCCGCGCCTCGTCGAACAGGTCGCCGGGCCAGGACAGCAGGACGGTGAGCTCCGCGCCCGCCGGGCCGTCGCGCACGACGCCGCCGGCTTCCAGCGCGTAGGAGGCGGGCAGGGTACCGGTGTCGCCGCCCAGACCGAGCTGCCACCAGTCCGCCTGCTCGTCGCCCTGGGCCCTGGGCGCGACGGTGAAGCGGCCCATGTAGTTGAAGCCGATCTGTGGGGTGGGTAGCGCCGCGAGGACCGGGCGCGTGTCAGGGTTGAGGTAACGCAGCAGCCCGTAGCCGAGGCCGTCGCCCGGCACGGCACGAAGCTGCTCCTTGACCTGCTTGACCGCCTGCCCCGCGGCGTCGCCGCCGGCGCGTATCCGGGCGAAGTCGGTGCTGCCGGGGTCCAGCCGGACGGGATGGATCTCGGTGAACCAGCCGACCGTGCGCGACAGGTCCACCCCCTCGGCCAACGGCTCACGGCCGTGCCCCTCCACATCCACCAGCACCGGGCCGGAAGTCCCCCGCCACTCGTTGACCGCCACCGTGAACCCCGCCAGCAGCACATCGTTGATCCCGGCATGGAACGCCGCCGGAACACTGGTCAGCAACTCGGCGGTGACCTCGGAGGGCACACTCCGCGACACGCGGCGCATGTCAGCCGCGACGTCCCGGTCCGGGTCCAGCGGGCGGCCACCGATCAGTGGCTCCTCCACCGCCAGCATCCGCTCCCACCGCGGAAGCTCGGCCGCCCTGTCCTGGGCCTGCGCGGCGGCCAGCAGCGCCCAGCGCCGAAACGAGGTGCCAACCGGGTCAAGCTCCACCGGGCTGCCAGCGGCCACCGCCCGGTAGGCCGCGGCCAGGTCCGGCACCAGCACCCGCCAGGACACGCCGTCGACCACCAGGTGGTGTGCCACCAGCAGCACCCGGCCCGGAAGCTCGCGGCCCCGGTCCAACCACACCACCTGGACCATCACCCCGGCCCGCGGGTCGAGGCGCTCGGCGGCGGCCCGGCCCTGTACCGCCGCCAACTCGGCGAGCTCGTCGTCGTCCAGGCCCACCGCCTCGACCCGCCGCACCAACTCCCCGGCCACCGACCCCACCGACCCGGCGGCGGGGATGTCAAGCCGCCACGACGCGGTGTCGTGCTCGTCGGGGCAGACCAGCCTGGCCCGCAGCGCGTCGTGATGGTCCAGCACGGCCTGGACCGCGGTGTTCAGGTGATCCTGGTCCAACCCGGCCGGGACCACGGCGAGGACCGACTGGGAGTACCGCCCGGCCAGCCCGGCCAGGCCCGCGTGCCCGGCCATCCGGTGCATGACCGGGGTGAATGGCACCTCGCCGACCCCCACATCCTCCGGCCCGCCACCACCGGCACCCTCACCCGCCACCACGGCCAGCGCCGCCGGAGTCCTGCACTCAAATACCTGACGAGGCGTAATCACCACCCCCACCCGGCGGGCACGAGCAACAAGCTGCATCGACACGATCGAGTCACCACCCAAATCGAAGAAACTGTCCTCGACCCCGACCCGCTCCAGATGCAGCACCTCCGCGAACAAACCACACAACACCTCCTCCACCGCGGTACGCGGCTCCCGACCACCCACCCGATCCGCAAAATCAGGAACCGGCAACGCCACCCGATCCACCTTGCCATTGACCGTCAACGGCAAAACCGGAAGCACCACCACCACCGCCGGCACCATGTACTCCGGCAACCGAGCAGCCGCAAACCCCCGAATCCCAGCAGTATCAACCGCCACCCCCCCAGCCGGCACCACATACGCCACCAGACGCCGCTGACCCGGCAGATCCTCCCGCACCACCACCGCAACCTGACCCACCCCCGGACACCCCGCCAAAACCACCTCAACCTCACCCGGCTCAATCCGATAACCCCGCACCTTCACCTGACTATCCACCCGGCCCACATACACCAACTGACCCGCACCAGACCAGCGAACAAGATCACCAGTCCGGTACATCCGCCCACCCCCGAACGGGCACGCCACAAACCGCTCCGCCGTCAAACCCGGCCGGTTCAAATACCCCCGCGCCACACCCACCCCAGCCACATACAACTCCCCCACCACACCAGACGGCACCGGCTGCAGAAAAGAATCCAACACAAACACCCGCGCGTTACGAATCGGCCGCCCGATCGGCACCACACCCCGACCAACCACCTCCCCCGGCTCCACCCGATACTCCAGACACCCAACCGTCGCCTCGGTCGGCCCATACTCATTGACCACCACCGCCGCCGGATGACGCCCACGCCAGACAGCAAGCATCTCCCCGGTCAGCTGCTCCCCACCCACCACAAGATGCCCCGCACCCACCGACACACCCGACTCAGCCAACAACCGCAGATGACTCGGCGTCACCTTCACCAACAACCGCTCCCCCGACCCGGCAGCCAACTCCCCAACAAACACACACCCCCCCGACAGCAACGGCCCGAACAGCGCCGTCACCGTCAGATCAAACGCCACCGACGAATGCAACAACGACCCGCCAGCCACACTCGGATACCGCTCCCCCACATGCGCCAGATAATTCACCACCGACCGATGAGAAACCACCACACCCTTCGGCACCCCCGTCGACCCCGACGTATACATCACATAAGCCGGATCAGCCACCGACAACGGCCTCAACCGACCCGGAACCGTCGCCGGCCGCGCCGCCACCACCCCAGCCGTCCCAGCCTCATCCACCACCACCCGAAACGCGGAATGCTCAGGCAACAGACCCTCCGTCGCCACCGTGCACACCACCGCCACCGGACCCGCATCATCCACCATGAACCCCACCCGCGACGCCGGATAATCCGGATCAACCGGCAGATACGCCGCACCAGCCTTCAACACCGCCAACACCGCCACCACCAGATCCACCGACCGCGGCACCACCACCGCCACAATCCCCCCCGGCCCCACCCCCCCAGCAATCAGATGCCACGCCAACCGATTCGCCGCCGCCTCCAACTCCCCATACGACAACCGCACATCCCCATCCACCACCGCCAACGCACCCGAAGACACCACCACCCGAGCCTCAAACAACCCCGGCAACGTCACCCCCGGCACCACCGCACCCGTCGCATTCCACTCCCCCACCAGCCGAGCCCGCTCAACCTCCCCCAACACCCCCACCCGACCAACAAGCACCCCACCATCCGCCGCAATCACCGCCAGAATCCGCACCAGCCAGTTCAGCAATTCCCGGGCCGCGTTCAGGTCGTACAGGTCCGGCCGGTAGCTCAGCCTCAGTCCGAGCTGGTCGCCACCGGGACTCACCGCCAGCGTGAGCGGATAGTGGGTGGCGTCCCGGCCTCCGGCGGGAGCGACGGCCAGCCCGCGGCCGTCCGCCGGACCGGACGGGTCGACCGGGAAGCTCTCGTAGGCGACGAGGGTGTCGAAGGTGGCGCCGGGCCCAGCGAGTCGCTGGATCTCGGTCAGCCCCAGGTACTGGTGGGGCATCAGCTCCGACTGGCGACCCTGCAGGTCAGCCAGCATCTCCACCACCGGCTGGGCCGGGTCGAGCGGCACCCGGACCGGCAGCGTGTTGATGAACAGCCCCAGCATGTTCTCCACGCCGGGCAGCTCCGGGGGCCGTCCCGCGACGACCGCCCCGAACACCACGTCACGGCGCCCGGCCAGGCGGCTGACCAGCAACGCCCACGCCCCCTGCAGCACCGTGTTCAACGTCAGGCCATGGCGGCGAGCCAACTCGCGCA
>NZ_JDWE01000093.1:0-8633 GCF_000685765.2 Frankia sp. BMG5.23 | reverse complement strand
CGGGTCGCGTCCATCACGAAACAGACGCTGTCCGGCCCCAGGAACACCCACAGCCACCAGCGGGCCGGCCCGCCGCCGCCGGTCGGGGTGAACACCCGCCAGGTCGTCTCGTCGGCGTGCAGGTGCCACGNCCCCCGCGACCGCCCGACGATCTGCTCGGCGAGTGGGGCGAGCAGGCCCGCGACCTGGGCGCACGCCCCGGTCAGCGTCGCCGGCGAGAGCTGGGCGCCGTGCCGGGCCAACCCGGTGACCAGCGAGTTCTGCGAACGGCCCGCGACATAGCGCTCCACGATCAGCATCGCGAGGAACCGGTGCGTGAACAGGCCCTTCCCGATCGCCTTCGACGGTCCCGGCGCGGTCACCGTCAACGACCCGCCACAGCGGCAGCCCCGCCGATACCGGCGCCGCCTCGACACCCGAACCCGCACCGTCACCAGCCAGTCGAGCTGCTCGACGACATGCTCGCCCCACGGCGTGAACGGCTGCCCACACGACAGGCAGCCATAGCCCCCGCCCTCGAAGTCGCAGTCGACCTCGTCGCGGGACAGATGGTCGTAGCTCCGCCGGCCCGAGCGCGCGCCCGGCCCCCGCCGCCGGCCTGCCGACCCGGCGGCCTCGCCCCGCGCCCCGTCGCCACAACCGTCCCCGCCATCCGGCGAACCCACGGCCGGCGACCCGCCGCACTCCCGTTCCGACGACCGGCCGAACAGCATCCGCCGCAACGTCGCCAGCTCCGCCTGCAACGCCTCGAGCTGGAGACGCAGCTCCACCACCTCGGCCTCACGCGTCGCCTCCCGCGCGACCAGCCCGGCGATGTCCGTCAACAGCTCCGCGACCCGGGCCCGCAGCCAGGCGTTCTCCGCCAGCAGCGCCGCGCCCTCGGCAACCTCACCGCTCGCGGCAGCGCCCGCCCCCGACTCGACAACCGTCACGCACCGCAGCAAACCACCCCGACCGGCAGAACATCACCCACCACGACCATCAGGCCACACCCAGCCCCGAAGGCCGTCACCCCAAAAGATCAACAACGGGACTTCCGAATACGTACATCCGGTCGCCCGATTCCGGGGACGCTCCGACCTCATCGGCAAGATCGACGCCTTCATCGACCGGTGTATACGGCAGCGCCGCGGTGGCTATCTGCTCGTCGAAGCCGAAGCTGGAATGGGAAAGTCCGCGCTGGCCGCATACCTGGCGTTTACCCGGGTGTGGCCGGCGCACTTCACCCGCCTCACCGAAGGACGCACCCCCGAAACCGCACGGCTGAACCTCGCCGCACAGCTCATCGCCACCTGGAAACTTGACACCGCCCCCGACGGCATCCTCCCCACGGACGCCCACACCCCACGCTGGCTCTACCTTCGGCTCTGCGACGCCGCCAAGACCCGCGACGCCACACAACCCGACCAGCCGGTGGTGCTTCTCGTCGACGGCCTCGACGAAGCACCACCTCCACCTGGCAGCGAACTCCCCCTCAGCCTACCCCCAGCTCTTCCCCCCGGCACGATCATCGTCGCCACTACCCGACCCAGCACCATCACCTTCCCCGTCGGGGCACGGGTCGTGGAACGCATCGACGTCGAAAGCGTCTCCAACCGCCGGGACCTCCTCGACTACCTCACCACCATCAGCACCCACGACCCGCACATCGCCGACGCGCTACACCGCGCCAGCACCGGGGGCCGGCTACGCCTGGTGGCGGGCACCGGCCTGGACGGGCAAGTCGGCGTTGATGTCCTGGCTGGTCCTACATCCCCTACCCGGGGTGCGGGTCGTGTCGTTCTTCATCACCGCCCGCTACGCCAGCCAGAACGACCGGATCGCCTTCACCGACCTGGTCATCGAACAGCTCTGCGACCTGCTCGGCGTGTCCTTACCGCCGCTGACAGACGCCACCCGGGACACCCATTTCCTCGGTCTACTCACCAGAGCCGCCGAGCGCTGCGACGCCTATGGTGAGCGGCTCGTCCTCGTCGTGGATGGGCTCGACGAGGATGCAGGGGTGCGCGGGCCGGCCGGCCACAGCATCGCCGCGCTTCTACCCGCCGCCCCGCCCGCCGGAATGCGAATCATCCTCGTCGCCGGACGGGTCAACCCGCCTGTCCCCCCGACGTAGCTCCGGGACGTCAGGTGCCGTTCGGAGACGATCAACAGCCTGTCGGTGCATTCCCGGCGGACGGTGCCGACCCAGCGGTCGACCGCATAGTCACCGCGGAATGGTCGACCGTTCGTGGACTCCCAGCTCGCTGAGTCCGTGCCGAGCCCACGGGCGGCAGGGGAGTCCTCCGCGTCAGTCGCGGAACTCGGGAATGATCTCCTCGGCGAAGAGCTCCAGGCTGCGCAGTACCCGGTCGAGCGGCAGGCCGCCCTGCTGGCCGATCATGAAGAGCCCGATCCACTCCAGGTCCGGAGTGCTGTTGAAGATCTTTTCCAGGCCTCGCTTGACGTCATCCGGGGCACCGAACAGGCCGACCTCCGGAATCAGGCTCGGGTCCTGGAAGCCAAACGATCCATAGAAGGTCGCGAAGTCGTTCAGGATCGAGGGATTGAAGACCCGGGCGGCCTCTTCGGTCGTGTCGGCGAGCCCGATCATCTTCAGGAAGCCGGTGTGCTCGCCGAGCTTGTACTCCCGACCGAACTTGGCGCACTCGGACTGGTAAAGCTCAGCCTTCGCCCGATGCTCGTTCAGGAAGGGCGTGAAGATCCACGGGACGATGTCCTCCTGCGCGCACCGGACGATCGACCGGTCACTCATCGTGAACGGCTGCCACAGCTCCGGGTACGGGTCCTGGTATGGCCGCGGGCAGACCGAGACCGCGCGGACGCGGCCCTGCTCGTCGATCTCGTCCGCAGCGCCGTACGCGCGGGTCCATTCCACGGCCGGCCAGTCCGCGATGCCGTCAAAGGGCTGCGGGATCGAATAGCCGTCCAGAATCTCGCTCCGGTATCGCACGGTCTCCTGAGTCCAGCACATCTTCATGATCTTCAGGATTTCGCCGAACACCTCGAAGTTGCGGTCGTCGGTGTGTGAGCCGTCGCCGCTGGCGTCCGTCACCTCCCAGCGTTGGCCGAGGACGTTGACCCATCGGTTCTGGAAACCCCGGGCCAGTCCGAGCCGGAGCCGGCCGCGACAGAACTGGTCGAGAAGGGCGACGTCCTCCGCTGCGCGGACGGGATCCCACGCCGGAAGCACCATGCCCAGCGGAGCCAGCAGCAGGCGTTCGGTTCGCGCGGCCAGGTCGGCCAGCACCATCAGCGGGTTGACCGAGAGCTCTAGGCCCTCAGAATGAAAATGGTGCTCGCTGAGCATCAGAGCGTCGAAGCCGGTCTGGTCGGCCTGTACCGCGATGCTGCGCAGCTCGTGGAGCATTGCCTGGTAGGAGTCGGTGTCCCGCCCGATTGGTCGCTTCGCCCCGACGTGCTGTTCAGAAAGGTAGCCCGATCCGGGAACCTGCGGATTCAGGAAGATAGAGAACTTCATGCCGTCTCCAACATGGTAGGCGTATGTGATGGTCAGGACACCCGGAAAGGAGGCTGATCGGGCTTCAGGCGTGCCCGTCACCACATAGCTTGATCCACGCCCGCCTCTGCGTCAGCCTGAGTGTCTGCCTAGATGCTCCACGGTTCGCTATCACGAAGCTATTGGCGATCGGCCGGTCACGGGCATCTTGGGTCGCCTCGGACCGCCAGCCTGATGGCTGCATGAAACTGCCGACTGTTCCAATTCGGGCCGTCGAGTCGCATGCAACACAATGGCGCCGACCGACCGGGACGAAGAGCAACGGACCACGGAGCCAAGGCGGTTACGATGTCAGCACCGACCCTGCCCGTCGGGCGTCAACGGCTATCGAGCGACCTTCCGGTGGTAGCCAAAGCGCACGGCAGCCGCATCTACGACGAGGACGGGCGTGAATTTATCGACGGCAGCTCCGGCACGATCTGTGTAAATATTGGGCACGGATCGACCGATGTTCTGGCCGCGATGCGAGAGCAGGCGGAACTCGTCACGTTCGCGCACCGAAGCCAGTTCACGAGCAGAAGCGTATTGGCGCTGACGGAGAAGATTCTCTCGATCGGTGGGCCTGGATATCGCGAGGTCGTCTACACGAACTCCGGTTCGGAAGCCACCGAGACTGCCCTGCGCCTAGCCCTTTTCCACCATGCTCTGGCAGGCAGTCCCGAGCGTTCCATCGTGCTCACCCAGCAGCCGAGTTACCACGGCATGACGGCTGGCGCCTTGTCCGTGTCGGGCCACCCACCGCGACGCGAGCACCTGGACGCGCTGGTCTCGACGGGCGTGTCGACGGTCCCGGTCACGTCCGACGATCCCGCCGCAGATCCGCTGCCGGCCACGTCGGCCTGGGAGGAGGCCTTCGGCCGGATCGGGCCGGAGCGGATCGCCGCCGTCCTCGTGGAACCGGTGAGCGGCGCCGCGGGAGGTGCGGCGGTTCTGCGTGACGACGTGCTCCGGCGGCTCCGCGAACTGACCAGCGCGAGTGGCGCGCTCCTGGTGATGGACGAGGTTATGACCGGCTTCGGGCGGACCGGCGACTGGTTCGGCTATCAGCGCTCCGGCGTCACTCCCGACCTGGTCGTCACGGGCAAGGGGCTGAGCGGCGGCTACACGCCGATCGGAGCGGTCCTCGTCGGCGCGTCCGTCCTGCCGGGCAGATCGGCCTCCGACCTCGCTCTGGGGCACACAATGAGCGGTAACCCCCTGTCTGCGGCCGTGGCGCTCGCCGTCCTGCGGGTGACCGAGCAACAGCGCCTTCCCGAGCGGGCCGAGCGAATCGGGGCGGAGCTGCGTCGTCGCCTTGAAGAAGAGGTCACCGGGAAGGTCGGTTTCCTCGACCAGCCCCGTGGCCGTGGCCTCCTGCTTGGGCTGCCGGTGCGTCAGGCCGCCGGCGCCCACGCCCGGGCGCCACTCGCCGCGACGATCTGTCGGGCGGCGCGCGAGTTCGGACTGGTGGTCTATCCCGCTGGCGTGAACCACTGGACCCAGGCTCTCCTGGTCGCGCCGTCGCTGACGATCGAGGACGCCGAGCTCGCCGAGCTTGTGCGACGCCTCGCGCGGACCGTCACCGCCGTGGACACGCAGCTCGCGAGAACGCGCGGGCGCCGCTGGTGAGGTCCTGGGCTGCGCCGCCGGCCACGTCACCCGGTCGGCTCCGATTCCGCGAGAGCGCCGGCCGCCCGTCGGCCGCGCAGGCGCTGACCAGCTGAACGCACGGATCTAGAAAATGTTCGAACCCATTCTGGCAGTGAGGAAGTGATGCACGGTGAAGATTGGCATCCTGGCGTGGGAATGCGAGGATGAAGATGAGCTCGAGTCGCTCATCATCACCCAGGTGGCGCATGACCGGGGGCATGATTCCGTCTTCTTCGGAATCAACGACATCACCTGCGCGGCGGTCTCCGGAGGCGGCGTGCCTCAGATCCGCGGCGAGGCGGCGTCGACCTTCGACGTGATCGTCTCACGCGCCCACCTCGGTTATCAGTGGCGCGGCACCGCGGAGGCGCTCTACCTGCTGTCCAGCGTGCCCGACCTGGTGATGCTCGACTCCGCGACGCCGCACATCCGGTCGGTCAGCAAGTTCGCGATGATCCACCGGCTCACGCAAGTCGGAGTGCCGACCCAGCCCACCAGGTCCTGCTCCAGCATCGCCGACTTTGAGGCGGCCTGCGCCGAATGGGGCTCGACCGTCGTCAAGCCCTCGATCGGCTTCGGCGGTCACGATGTCGAGCGATTCCTCGACGGCGACGACGAGAAGGGAAGGCTGAAGGTCGGTGACCTGCTGAAGACGTACGGGACCCTTCTCTGCCAGCCGTACTTCCCCCATTCCGGGGTGCTGCGGGTGACGACGATCGGGGACCAACCGTCGGTCTCCTTCAACCAGGTCACCGGCGATGACGGCTGGAAGCCGAACCACGGTCACAAGTGGGTCTACCACGCCGAGGACGACGAGGAGTACTGCGCCTGCTGCACGCCGCGGGTAAAGCGACTCCGGAACGAGATGGTCGATCCGAAGCCGGAGATGGTGGACCTCGCGCTTCGTGCCGCAGCGGCCATGGAGCTGAGCATGGCCGGTGTCGACATCATCGAGAGCGACGGTCAGGCGATGGTCCTGGAGGTCAACGCTTGCCCCGGGTTCAGCTCACTCCAGTCGGATCTGCGCACGAAGATCGGCGAAGAGATCGTGCAGCTGGCCGAAGAACGGGTGAAATCCGTCCGCTGATGTACGCCGCATAGCGCCGGGGTGAACTGTTTCCAGCACGCCGGATTCCTGTGCGGCCGCCGAGCATCAGAAGGTGGAGAAGATGGCGATTATCGTACAGAAATACGGTGGCAGCTCACTCGCGACGATCGAGAAGATTCGCGGCGTAGCGCGACGGGTGGTCGACACTGCGGCGGCGGGAAAGCAGGTCGTCGTCGTAGTGTCCGCCCGCGGCAGGACTACCGACGAGCTGCTCGGCGAGGCTCGCGCGCTCGGCGGGCACTGGCGCAGCCGGGAGTCCGACCAACTGGTCTCGACCGGCGAGGTCGTGTCGGCGGCGACCACGGCGCTCGCCCTGCGGGAGCTCGGCCAGCCCGCGGTGTCCATGACCGGCGGGCAGGCCGGCATACAGGTCAGCGGAGAGTTCGGCTCCGCTGCTGTCCATTCGGTGACTCCGGACCGGCTCAGAACGAGTCTCGAGGAGGGCAAGGTTGTCGTCGTCGCAGGCTTCCAGGGAGTCGACGCCAGCGGCGACGTGCGAACCCTCGGGCGAGGCGGCTCGGATACCACCGCCGTCGCGCTGGCAGCGGCCCTGGGCGCTACCTGCGAGATCTACACCGACGTCGACGGTGTCTACACCGCCGACCCGAGGCTGGTTCCGCGGGCACGGCTGCTTCCCACCGTACCGGCGCCCCTCATGCACGAGATGGCGCACACCGGCGCTGGCATCCTCCATCCGCGCGCGGTGGACCTGGCCGCCACGAGGAGAATCCCGGTCCAGGTCCGGAACTCGCTCGGGACGAATCCAGGCACGGTCGTCGAGGTCGTGCCGGGAAACCCGCTGGAATCTGACGGCGTCGTCGCGGCGGTCACCCAGGACGAGGACACCACGCTCGTCATGATGCGCGGCCGCGGCGAACCTCTCGACTCCTGGGCCGCGCTCGCGCGAATGGCGTCGGCGAAAGTCGCGCCGGCCGATCTCTTCGCGCTGGCCGACTCGACGCATGGAAGCACGCTTGGATTCACCAGCAGCCCGGCCAGGCAGATCGACCTGGCGCATATCGCACGCCAGGCCGGCGGCACTGTGGAACTGCGTGATGATCTGGGGCGGCTATCGCTGGTCGGAACCAGGATGAACCTGTGCGGCGCGGTCATCGAAACGCTGGCCGAGATTCTTTCGACGCACGGGATCCGCAGTCCGTGGATCGCTATCTCGGAGCGACGTATATCCATCCTGGTCCCCAGGGGCGGGATGCGTCGGCTGGCGCTGACCATACATGACGCGCTGGTGCTCGGCCGAGGGCTCGAGGCGCACTCATCGGATCGATGAAAAACGAGGTACGGCATGCCCAACTACCCGTTCTCGCGGCTCGTTCGGCTTCGGAGGCTGTATCGTCACCACCGTGGCCGTCTGTTTATGGTGCCGCTGGACCACTCCGTCACCGACGGTCCACTCAGCCGACGTCGCTCACTTGATGAGCTGATCGAGGGAATCTCCCGCGGCGCCGTCGACGCGGTTGTACTGCACAAAGGAAGCCTGCGGTACCTAAACGCCGTCCGCTTCGACCACATGTCGTTGATCGTGCAACTTTCAGCCAGCACCAGACACGCTCCGGACCCCGACGCGAAGATCCTGGTGGCGAGCGTCGAAGAGGCGCTTCGTCTGGGGGCCGACGCCGTCAGCGTCCACGTGAACCTGGGTTCGGCACAGGAGAGCCGTCAGATCGCGGACTTGGCGGCGGTGGCGGACTCCTGTGACCGGTGGGGCGTTCCCCTGCTCGCCATGATGTATCCGCGGGGCCCGAGGATCGCTGACCCGCCCAACGCGGAGTTGTGCATGCACGCGGCTGTGCTGGCCGCGGACCTCGGTGCGGACATAGTCAAGATTCCTCGCCTCGGCTCGACCGACGAGCTACGCGACGTGGTGGCCGCCTCACCGATCCCGACGGTCGTGGCGGGTGGCTCCTCAATGGAACCCGAAGAATACCTCGCCGAACTCGCGGCGGCGATGCGGTCCGGGGTCGGCGGTGTCGCGATCGGCCGGAATGTCTTTCAGGCCCCCGACCCCTGCGCGATGGCGCGTCGAATCGCCCAGATCGTGCACGATCCGCTTGAGGTTGCCAGGAAGCAGCCGAGGGTGCAGCATAGCGGCGCGGTCGGCTGAAAAAAGACGGATACGGGGCTCTGCGCACTACGTCTGAAACCGTGTTTGGGTGATCACGCTGTGGATGTGGTGGTGGTGACGGGGAGTGGCCAGGCTGGGCGGGTGGCGCGGGAGGCGACGTAGCGGGCGCGGGTCTGTTGGTGGACGATGTTGGTCAGGCCGAACGCCGTGCGGTAGACGAGTTTGATCAGACGGTTGACACCCTCCGCGGTGGCGTTGGACAGGCCGTGGAGCACCGCGTTGGCGATCTCCTC
>NZ_JDWE01000092.1:0-8944 GCF_000685765.2 Frankia sp. BMG5.23 | reverse complement strand
CGGACCGGCTACTGACCCTCCTCAACCGCAACGACGGCAACGACGGCTACGACGACGACGTCACCCTCCTCCTCGCCCACGCCCGGCGGGGTCGGCGAGCTCAGACCGAGAGCAGCCCATGCTCCGCGCACCGGGCCGACCAACCCACCGGGGTGACCTGGACGACCATCCGCCGCCGGCAGGCTCGACAGTAGCGGGGTGGCTCCAGCTCGCGGGCCCGCCGGCAGGCCTCGTGGCTGCCCACACTGGCCAACTGACCGCAACGGTCACAAAACGCGGCGTCCATAATGGGCAGCTTAGGACATCGCCCGAGGCATCGGATCTCTCAGCCGCTACCCCGCCGAACAAGGACGATCAGGCGGCGGGGAGCGGCTCGACCACGGCGATCAGGTCACCGTCCTGGACGACGTCGCCCTCCTGCACCGCGATCCGGGCGACCGTCCCGCCGTCCTCGCTGATCACGGGGATCTCCATCTTCATCGAGTCGAGGATCACCAGGGCGTCACCGGCGCTCACCGGGTCTCCCACACCGACGACGACCTTCCAGACGTTGGCCACCATCTCAGCGCGGACTTCCTCGGCCATCAGGCTCCCTTCAGCGGCGGTGAATCTGGCAAGAGCGTAGTGCGCCGAGGCTGTCCGACCAACGTCCCTGGGCCCCGGATGTATCCGGGCCGGCACGCTGGGGCGACGCGACCGCCCGGTGCTGGGACTGTCGCTCATAACACCGCACACTACGCATGTGCTCGTACTTCTGGTGCTGACCCTGCTATGCGGTCTGGGCGTCGGCCTCGCCCGCGGCGGAACTCTCGGCGCCCTCGCCCGCATCGATGTCTCCCGACCATGGCTGCTCGCCGCGGCGGTCCTGGTGCTCGCGATCGGCCGACTCGTGCCCGCCCTGCACAGCCCGGCGTGGATCGCGGCCGCCGTGGTCACAGCCCTGTTCGCCAGCGCGAACAACCGCCTGCCCGGACTCGGTCTCCTGGTCACCGGTCTCATCTCCAACGCCGCCGTCATCACCGCGAACGGCGGCCAGATGCCGGTGTCGCGGTGGGGGGCCGACCACGCCGGTGTACCGATTTCCGACATCTTGACCTCGGCATTTCACACGCCGGCCGGGGATGGTACGGTCCTGCGCCTGCTCAGTGACATCATCCCGCTGCCCCTGCCCTGGACGCCCGCGGTCGTCAGCGTCGGCGACGTGGCGATCGCCGCGGCGCTGGGACTGTTCGGAACGCTGGCCCCCGTGCGGGCGTGGCGCACGTTGCAGGCCCGCCGCCACGCCAGGGCGGTACAGTCTCCGGCCCAGGGGAACCTCGGCGATGGCTCACCGGATGGGTTCGGCGACGCCGACGAGGACGACGGCCTCGACGGACCCGCCGGTCACCTCCCGTCGGTGCGGACTGGCACGATGACTGCACGTCGAAGCAGAACGGAGGGAGATTCCTGATGGCGAAGAAGAAGCGCAAGCGGCGCGCACGGGCGAAGAACAAGGCCAACCACGGCAAGCGCCCGAACACCTGAGCCACCCGGCGGGCCGTGGCAGCCACGGCCCGCCCCCGGGCTGCCCGATACTCCGTCCGGCCCCAGCTACTCCGGCGGGCCCCAGCTACTCCGGCCGGTACTCGGCGGCGTCGATCTCCACCCGGGCGGCCCGCAGCCGGGCGAGCAGGCTCGCCCGCAGCGACTCGGGCGCCCGCTCCCCGCCGCACTTACGGGCGACGAGCATCTTCACCTCGTGCTCCACTCCGAACTCGCGCAGGCAGGGGGAGCATTCGTCAAGGTGGGCCCGAATCAGATTCTGCTGCCCGCCCTCACACTCACCGTCGAGATACAGAAAAACCGCGTCGAGCACTTTCCGGCAATCGATCTCGTGTGGACCGCCGCAGCTCACGACGCACCGCCCTCGCCGTCGGCGGAACCGGCCGCCACGAGCCCACGGTCCAAGGCGTACTTCTCCAGGGACTTCCGCAGACCCCGGCGACCGCGGTGCAACCGGGACATCACGGTCCCAATCGGCGTACCCATGATCTCCGCGATCTCCTTGTAGGCGAAGCCCTCGACGTCGGCGAGGTACACCGCCATGCGGAAGTCCTCGGGCAGGGCCTGCAGGGCGTCCTTGATGTCACTGTCCGGCAGGTGTTCCAACGCCTCGGTCTCCGCGCTCTTGAGCCCACTGGACGTATGCGACCCCGCCTCGGCGAGCTGCCAGTCCTCCACCTGCTCGGTGGGGCTCTGCAACGGCTGGCGCTGCCGCTTGCGGTACGTGTTGATGAACGTGTTCGTCAGAATCCGGTAGAGCCAGGCCTTGAGATTCGTGCCCGCCTGAAACTGGTGGAAGGCCGCGAACGCCTTGACGAAGGTCTCCTGCACGAGATCCTCCGCGTCGGCGGGATTACGGGTCATGCGCAGGGCTGCCGCATACAGCTGGTCGAGGTAGGGAAGGGCGTCCTGCTCGAAACGGGCGCCTCGCTCCTCGGTGGTCTCGTCGACCAGGATCACTTCCTCACCGTCATGCTCCCCGGCGGCCCACCCCGCGTCCACCACACCTGACCGGGCGACACGCGACCGTCCTTCCAGAGCGGACGATACCCCGGCCAAAGCCGGAGCGCGCATCGGCGCAACGCTCGGCAAAGGCCGGCCGGCGGCGGTCCGCGCCTGCGCGGACCGCCGCCGGCCGGTGCTGCTCCCAGGAGTCATGAAGCCTCCGTGACGTCATCTGGCTGCCGGTTAGCTGTCGGCTGACTGCCCACACAACCGGATCAGCCCGCGGATGATTCCCGCAGCCGGCCCCGCAGCCAGAATGCGCCGACCCGGGCCGCTTCGGCCACGCCCTCGCCGGGCGGACGCGCATCCCGTCGGCGGGTCTGGAAGGAGTGGTCGGCTCCCGCGACGAGATGGATCTCGCGGCCGAGTTCCGGATCGGGCCGCGGTCGCCCGAAGGAGTCCCGCTCACCCTGGACGACGAGCACCGGGACGCCCGCGCCGTCGAGTTCGTCCTGCCGCGACGGCCTGGTTTTGCCTGCCGGCGTGGTTCCCGGTGGCTGGAGCGGGAAGCCGAGGGCGAGCACGCCGCACGCCTCGAGCCCGGCCGCGACCCGCATAGCCACCCGCGATCCCATCGAGGCGCCGGCGAAGGCCAACGGGCGCGGCGGGCCCAGCGCCTCGACCGCGGCGATCGCGACCGCGTCGAGCCGGGCCGGCCGGTCCGGCGCCCGCCGCCCGGCGACGCGGTACGGCATCTCCAGCCGCGCCACCTGCACCCCGACAGAGGTGAGATATGCCGCAAGTTGGACGAAAAGCGGCGTGTCCGTGCCAGTCCCGGCTCCGTGCAGGAAGAGCACCGTCGACTCCGCCGTGCCGGGAACCACCAGCAGCCGTCCGCCGTCCACAGCTGTGGGCGCTCCATCACCCGGGACCTGCCCGGGGTCGGCGGCGGTGGACGGCGAATCCGGTGCGCATCTATCCGCGCGAACAGGGAAGGACACGGCGTGGTCGAGCCTGGAATCTGTCAGACTTCCGCCTTGAGTGTGTGACTTACCTCGCATCATCGCCCCTCGAAGGGTAGGAACGTTTCATGCCGCCTGGCCCCGACGCCGATCCGGGTCCGTCTCGCGGACGAGCGAACACCCTGGTCTGCGAGGCTCCAGCCAACAGTGACGACCCATACTGGGCGTTCTACGAAGAGGTCGCGGCGGTCCAGCTCCGCGAATGGCTGCCGTCCCGGCCCGCGCGGGTGCTCGACGTCTCCGGCCCGCGGGCCCGCTTCGCCCGCCAGATGGTGAGCACCGGCCATCAGGTCGTCCGGGTGGTCACCAGCGCCCTGCCGCCCGATCCGGCAAGCGGTCCCGGAACGCTTCTGCCGGTGGTGGGGGACCCCCGCTCGCTGGACTGGTTCGCTCCCGGTTCCTTTGACGCCGTCCTCGCCGAGGCTCGGGCGCTGTCGTTCTGCCTCGCCACCGAGACCATCCTGGAGGAGATCCATCGGATGCTGCGGCCGGGCGGCCAGCTGCTGCTCTGCGTCGATTCCCTGCTGCTCGGACTCGCCCGGCTCGCCGAACAGCACCGCTGGGCGGAGCTGTCCGACGTCCCGCGGGCGGACGTGGTACTCGTGCCGGCGGAAGACGGAACGATCACCCGGTGTTTCTGGCCCGAGGAACTTCGGGCACTGCTGACCAGCGCAGGGCTCGACGTGGACTGGATCCGCCCGCGCACCGTGCTCTCCGCGGAGGCGGTCAAGCGCGCGGTCGCCGAGGACGTCTCGTGCTTCCCCACCCTGGTACGCACGGAGGTGGAACTCTCCGCCGAGCGTGAGGGTGAGTCCATCGGCATCCATCTCATCGCCTCGGCCCGCCGGTCCGCCTAAGATCCGGCGCGGCGGTCGGTCCACGCGGGCCAGGGGGCGAGGCGTTCGAGGACGGCCGCGATTCCCAGGAGCCGGGCCTCGTCCCCGTGCCGGCCGGCGGGAATCAGGTGGCGGGAATCAGGTGTCGGCCGGCGCATGTCACGAGGACGCGGTTGACCCGGGCCGTCGTCCGGCATGCTGTCATGGTGAGCATCCTGACGGGTAGCGAAGCCACCGGAACGCAGTCCGATCCGTGGCCGGCTCCACTCGCACGGCAACCGGTCGAGGCCGTCGTCGCGGTGCCCGGCTCGAAGTCCGGCACAAACCGGGCACTCGTGCTCGCCGCGCTGGCGAACGGAACCTCCCGGCTGCGGGGTGCGCTGCGCTCCCGCGACACCCTGCTGATGGCCGGGGTGCTGAGGACGTTGGGTATCGAAGTATCCACCGAGGGTCCCGACTGGGTCGTCCACGGCCACCCGACACCGAGCGCCGCACCCACCGCGCGCGCGGAGTGCGGAAACGCGGGCACCGTGGCGCGCTTCACCCCGGCACTGGCCACGCTGACCCGCGGCGACGTCGTCTTTGACGGAGACGCGCGGATGCGCGAGCGTCCGCTCACCCCGCTGCTCGGCGCGCTGCGCGAGCTCGGCGCCGAGATCGACGGCGACCGAATGCCCTTCACCGTGCACGGCCGAGGGCGGCTGCGTGGCGGCGAGGTGATCGTGGATGCCTCCCACTCCAGCCAGCTTGTCTCGGGGCTGCTCCTCGCCTCCCCGCACTACGACACCGGGGTGACGGTCGTCCACCGCGGGTCCCGGCTGCCATCGGCTCCCTACCTGGACATGACCGTCGCGGATCTACGGGCCGCCGGTGCCACGGTCGAGGTCGACGCCGTGTGCTCCCCCGCGGCCGGCCCGGTGGCGGACACCCGGCGCTGGCGCGTCGAACCGGGCCGGCCGACCGCCGCGGACCGGACCATCGAACCGGACATGAACAGCGCGGCGGCCTTCCTCGCGGCGGCGGTCGCCACCGGCGGGCGGGTGATGATCTCGGACTGGCCGGAGTCGACCGAGCAGCCCGGCCGGCTGCTGCCCGATCTGCTGGTGGCGATGGGAGGCACGGCCCGGCGCACGTCGGCGGGCCTGGAGATCACCGGCGCCGGTGCCGTCCACGGGATCGACGTCGATCTGTCCGACTTCGGGGAAGCCGCTCCGATACTGACCGCCCTCGCCGTGCTCGCCGACTCGCCGTCACGGCTACGGGGCATCGCGCACCTGCGGCTGCAGGAGACCGACCGGCTGGCCGCCCTGGCCCTCGAACTCGGTCGCCTGGGCGCACGGATCACCGTCGCCGACGACGGGCTGGCGATCAGTCCGGCGCCCCTGCACGGCGCCCGGCTCGACCCGCACGCCGATCATCGGCTGGCGATGGCCTACGCGGTGGTCGGCCTCGTGGTGCCCGGGATCGTCATCGACGACATCGCGACGACCGGCAAGACGGTGCCGGACTTCCCCGAGATGTGGACGGCGATGCTGGACCAATGAGCGGCGCGACGCGACGCCCCCCAGGCCAGGCCGGCTGCCCCCCGGGTCCGACCGACAGCGCCGGCGGCTAGTCCGATGGCCCGCGAGCTGGACGAGGACGACGTCCGGGTCCGGCCGAGCCGGGGATCGCGCCCCCGGACCCGGGACCGGCCCGACCATGCCGAGGCGGTCGCGGCGGTGGTAGTGGGTGTCGACCGCGGCCGGTACACCTGCCGGCTCGACACGATGGCCGACCGCCTGGTCGCGGCCGTGCGCGGTGGGTCGATGCGCCGGACCTCCGTGATAGTCGGTGACCGGGTGGCCCTCGTGGGAGATGTCTCCGGGGCGGCGGGCCTCTTGGCGCGCATCGTCCGCCGCGAGGAACGCACGAGCGTCCTGCGGCGCACCCCCGACGACAGCGATCCGGTGGAACGCCCGATCGTCGCGAACGCCGACGTCCTGGTCATCGTCTGCGCGGTCACCGATCCGCCGCCGCGGCCCGGCCTGATCGACCGATGCCTGGTCGCCGCCTACGACGGCGGGCTCTCCCCGGTCCTGTGCCTGACCAAGACGGATCTCGCGGATCCGGCAGCGCTGGTGGACCTGTACCGCCCACTCGGACTCCCCGTCGTGACCACGCGCCCCGGTGGGGACCTGCGCGCGCTGCTGGAGCTGCTGACCAATCGGGTCAGTGTGCTGTTCGGGCACAGCGGGGTCGGCAAGTCCACCCTGGTGAACCGGCTGGTGCCGGCGGCGGACCGGGCGATCGGCGAGGTCAACGCCGTGACCGGCCGCGGCCGGCACACCTCGTCGGCCGCTGTCGCACTGCGGCTGCCCCAGGGGGGCACTGTCGTGGACACCCCGGGTGTCCGGTCGTTCGGGCTCGGCGCGGTGTCCCCGGACCGCGTGCTGCGCGCCTTCGAGGACCTCGCCGCGGCCGCCGCGCACTGTCAGCCCGGATGCCAGCACCTGGCGCCGTCCCCCGACTGCGCCCTGGACTCGGCGGTGCGGGACGGCCATGCCGACGCCGCCCGGCTGGCGAGCCTGCGCCGGCTGCTCGGCACCCGCGGAGCCTCACCTTGATCGCAATAGATCGGGAGATTGGTCACACTAACCCCGCCACCTGGTGTCCGGCGCCCGGGACCACCGACGCGCGGTGGGGCTCGGCTCGTAGTCTCGCAGGCGTGACCCCGCCTAACCCCGCATCCGTGAGCATCGAACCGACCGCGGACTCCGACACCGTCGCCATCGCCGACGATCTGGCCCTCGCGCTCAGCCTCGCGGACGCCGCCGACCGGATCACTCTTTCCCGATTCCAGGCAGTAGACCTGCACGTCGAGTCGAAGCCGGACAACACCCCGGTCTCCGACGCCGACACCGCCGTCGAGTCCATGATCCGCAAACGGCTCGCCGTGGCCCGGCCGGGCGACGCCGTGCTCGGCGAGGAGGAGGGTCTCGTCGGATCGGGCGCCCGCCGGCGCTGGATCCTGGACCCCGTTGACGGCACCAAGAACTTCGTGCGCGGCGTGCCCGTCTGGGGCACCCTGCTCGGACTCGAGGTGGACGGCGAGATGGTCGTCGGGGTCGCGAGCGCCCCGGCGATGAGCCGACGGTGGTGGGGAGCCCGGGGCACCGGCGCCTTCACTCGCGACGCCACCGGCGACACCCGTGCCCTGAAGGTCTCCTCGGTCACCAGCCTGGGTGACGCCTTCCTGTCCTTCGCCTCCGTCGAGGGCTGGCAGACCGCCGACCGGCTGGAGGAGTTCCTCCACCTCGCCGGCCAGGTCTGGCGGACCCGCGCCTACGGCGACTTCTGGTCGCACATGATGGTCGCCGAGGGCGCCGTGGACCTCGCCTGCGAGCCCGAGGTGTCGCTCTGGGACATGGCCGCGCTCCAGGTCATCGTCGAGGAGGCCGGTGGCCGGTTCACCGACCTGGGCGGGCGCCGGGGGCCGGGACACGGCACGGTGCTCACCACCAACGGGCATCTCCACAACGTCGCGCTGCAGTCGTTCAACGGCTCTTCATGATCGGTTTTGCGCATCGTGGTTCTCCCGCCCCCGGCCAGCGGGAGAACTCCCTGCCCGCGTTCCGTCGCGCTCTGGCCGGCGGGGCGAGTGGGCTGGAGTCGGACGTCTGGCTCGCCGCCGACGGCGTTCCGGTCCTGCATCATGACGGTGTGTTCGGCCCGCCCGGGCGGCGTCGGCGGATTCCCGACCTGACCGCCGACCGCCTGCCGGGGTGGCTGCCAACCCTCGCGGAGTTCTACGCGCAGCTGGGTACGTCCTTCGAGTTCAGTCTTGATCTGAAGGGCCCGCCGGGCAGCTGGGCGGACGCGGCGGCGGCCGTCGTCACCGTCGCCCGCGAGGCCGGTGGCGGCGAGGCCGCGAGGCGGCTGTGGCTGTGCGGCGGGCTCACGGACCTAGCGAAATACCGACCGCTGGATGACGACGTCCGGCTGGTGAACTCGACGTCGATCCGCGACATCGTCACCGGCGGCGGAATGACCGCGTACGGCGATGAACTCCGGGCCGTCGGAGTCACCGCCCTCAACCTGCGCGCGCGTGAATGGACCCCACCACGGGCCGGCATCGTCGGTGTTCTCCACGACCTGGGTATCGCCGTGTTCGGGTGGGATGCGCAACGAACAACCACACTGACCCGGCTAGCCGGCTACGGGCTCGATGCGGTCTACAGTGACCATCTACGCCGGCTGGTACGCGTGACGGGTGCCACCCGGGCATAGCCAGCAGAGGTGCCCGGTGACGCGACTGTCGTAGGTGCGCCAAGGTCAGACGAATTGGGTAGTCAACCAGGCGAAGTCGTTGATTCAGTTGTGCGCAGCGTGACGCGACTCCGGCACACCGTCATATCACTGCTGGTTAGGATAGCGGTAAGTATTCGGCGATGGCGTGGAGGGGCTGGTTCCGCCGTGTGGCGGTGTCGTGGCTGTGGCGGGAGTCGGGCGGAGTGTCCGCGGGATGCTGGTGGGGGGTTGTGGGCTCTTCGTGATACGTCGGGTGTAGTTCCTGATACCGAGGACGCTGGTGATGTGTCCTGGGTGGTGTGTCTGTTC
>NZ_JDWE01000091.1:0-8988 GCF_000685765.2 Frankia sp. BMG5.23 | reverse complement strand
GCGGCATCCAACTCCGCATAGGTCAACCGCACATCCTCACAGACCACCGCCACCGCATCAGGCCGCGCGACCACCTGCGCCTGAAACATCTCCGGTAGTGTCAGGTCCGCAGTACCAGGCATCGACGTCCCCGCCTCATCCGTCCGGTATCGAGTGGTGCGGCGAGACCTGCCGTCAGTCGGCGGTCTCGTACTCCGCCATCTCCGCGATGAGGCTCTTGGGCCGCATGTCCGTCCAGTTCTCCTCGATGAAGTCCAGGCACGCCTTTCTGGAGTCCTCACCGTGGACGATGGACCAGCCTCCTGGAACCTCGGCGAAGACCGGCCAGAGCGAATACTGGCCTTCGTCGTTGACGAGCACGAAATAGCTGGCGGACTCGTCCTCGAAGGGATTGGTCATGACCATTACCTCTCTCCGTCGGCGACCATTTGGGGATAACGACTCATCCCACTGTAAGGTAACCGACCCGTGACGGGCAGAGCAAGGCGGTACCCGGCCAGATGTCCGATTCAGCAGTTGGACATCCGGCCCTGAAAATGTCCACTCAGATTCGATGACCGAACGACACGCCTCGTCATCGTGCACGCCCCGTTCATAGGCTTCACCCGGCCAGCCGACCCATGGCCCCCGGTAACCGGCTCACCCCGGTAACCGGCTCGGTGCGGTAACCGACTCAGTGCGGTAACCGACTCAGCGCGGCGGGTTGGCCTGCGACTCCACGAAGCCGACCAGCCGCGCGATGCCCTCCTCGATGTCGAAGCGGGTCAGGTAGCTGGTGGACAGCCGGATGCTGTGGTCGCCGCCGCCCTTCGGATAGAAGTAGGACATCGGCGTCCAGATAACCCCGAAGTCCTGCGCCGAACGGGTCAGCGCGGCATTGTCGGCACGGAACGGCACCCGCATGGTCAGGAAGAATCCGCCGCGGGGTGAGTTCCAGCTCACCCCGCGCTCGGCCCGCCGCTCGGCCGGCAGGTGCTTGTCCAGGCACTGCAGCATGGCGCGCATGGTGTCGCCGTAGTAGGCCGAGGTCTCGCCGTTCAGCTCGGAGATCCGGCCGTCGGCGGCGAGCAGGGCCCCGGCGATGGCGGCCTGGCTGAGCGGCGAGGTGTTCACCGTGACCATGCTCTTGATCTTGGCGAGGTCGTCGGCCAGCAGCCCGGTCCCTCCGGAGGCGTCCCGCACCACCTGGTCGGCGACCGCGAATCCGACGCGGGCCCCCGGGAAGACCGTCTTGGAGTAGGAGCCGAGGTGGATCACCCGGCGCGCCGGATCGAGCGACTTCAGCGTCGGCACCTGCGGGCCCGGGCTGACCAGCCGGTACGGGCTGTCCTCAAGGATCAGCAGGTCAAGGCGTACGGCCAGGTCGAGCAGCGCCCGCCGGGCCGGCAGCGGCATGGTCACCCCGGAGGGGTTGGAGTGGTCGGGGACCACGTAGACGGCCCTGACCCGGCGCCCGCGCGCCCGCTCGGCCGCGACCGCGGCCGCCAGATCGGCGCAGTGCAGCCCGTCCGCCCGTTCCTCGACCGGGGTCACCTCGATGTCCAACAGCCGGGCCGCGCCGGTGATCCCCACGTAGCACGGGCTGGAGACGACCAGCACGTCGCCCGGGTCCCGCATGAGCGCCCGCAGCGCCAGGAACATCGCCTCCTGGCAGCCGACCGTGACCACGATGGACTCCGGCGGCACGTCGATGCCCTCGTCCACCCGGAGTGATTCGGCGATCAGCTTCCGGATCTGTCCGGCGGACGGGCCGTACTGGAACAGGGCGTCGCGGATCTGAGCTGGCGAGTCGCCCCGCTCGGCCAGGTGATCGAGATAACGCCGCACCTGCGTGAAGATCTGCTCGATGTCGAAGAAGCCGTCATAGGGCCGTCCAGGAGCGAACGAGATCGCCGTGGGGAAACGCACGGTGACCTCGTTGAGAAAGTTCATCGTGTCCATGACGGGATCGGCGACGCTGGAGTGCAGGTCTTCCTTGCGCAGGTCTTCCTTGCGCGGGTAATGGGTTGTCTCCATCAGCTGTCCTCCACTTTCTGTGGATCGGGGATGCGACCGTGCCCGACCCGGCCGCGGACCAGCAGATCGGTGACGGCGGTGTTCCCCTCGGACCGCAGCGCCGAGGCCGTACGTGCCAGATCCCGCGCCACCTCGTCGAGCACGTCGGCGATCGGATGGGCGTTGGCCGACATGATGCCGAGCCACAGCCGAGGGTCGCCCGCCGCGATCCGGGTGACGTCGCGCGCACCCTGCCCGGTCAGCCTCATGATTGTCTCCGGGGTGTCCACGAAGCGGGCCGCCATCGCCGAGGCCACCACGTGCGGGGCGTGCGAGATCACCGCCATCGCCCGGTCGTGCTCGGCGGGATCCATCAGGACCGGCCGCGCGCCGCAGGCCCGCACCAGCGCGGTCACCGTGGCGGCGGCGGCCGCGCCGGACTCGCCGGTGGGGCACAGTACCCAGGACCGGCCGCGGAACAGGCCGGCCCGGGCGGCCAGCGGCCCTGACCATTCCCTGCCGCCCAGGGGGTGGCCTCCGACGAAGGCCGTGAGGTCGCAGCCCAGCTTGGCAGCCTCGGCGATCGGCGCCTGCTTGACGCTGGCCACGTCGGTGTACACGTGGGCCACCTGGTGCTTCTGCGCGTCCCGCAGGGCGGCAGGCACGGCGGCGGGCGGTACGGCCAGCACCGCGAGGTCGGCGGGAGCGCCCCGGTAGGCGGCGGGTCCACCGGGTAGCACCACCCCGGCGCCGAGGCCCGCGGCGAGCCGCGCCGCCGCCGGATCGCGGTCGGTCAGCAGCACGTCGGCGCCGTGGTCGCGTACGGCCAGGGCGATCGAGGTGCCGATTAATCCGGCGCCGATGACGATGAGGCGCCGGGGCACGAGATCAGCTCCCACCTGCTCACTCCCCCAAGGCCGAGGTCAGGCGCTCTCGGCGGCCCGTTGGCGTTCGACGGCCTCGTACAGGGCCTTGATGTTGTTGCTGCCGAACGTGTGGGCGCCGCGGCGGTCGATCAGCTCGTGGAAAAAGGTCCGCCTGGGGTGCCGGGACGCGGTGAAGATCTGCAGCATGACGCCGCCGTGGTCGCGATCGGCCAGGATATTGAGCTCACGCAGCGTCTCCACCGGGACGCCGACCGGGCCGAGCCGCGCCGGCAGCGCCTCGTAGTAGCTCGCCGGGGTGGTGAGGAACCGCACCCCGCGCTTCGCGCTGTCCCGGACCGCCGCCGTGATGTCGTCGGTGCGGAACGCGATGTGCTGGATTCCCGCCCCGCCGTGCGAGCGGACGAACTCGTCGATCTGGCCGGGGGCGCGGGTGGTGTCCGGTTCGATGATGGTGAAGGTGACCTTGCCGGACGGGCTGCGCACCACCTGGGAGTCCATGGCCTGAGAGCCGACCACGATGCGCTCCTCGAAGGTCCGGGTGAAGCCGAACACGTCCCGATAGGCGCGTACGGTCGGGTGCAGTTCGCCGGCGGGCAGGCAGACCGCGACGTGGTCGATGGCCCTGAGCAGGCCTTCGTTGGAGCGGTCTGGGACGGTCTCCTCGATGAGGCCGGGCGAGAAGGGCCCCTCGACCGCCTCCCGGGAGGTGAAGCGGTGCTCCACGTCGCCGAACCCGGCCACCGACGCGAAGGTCACGCGGCCGCCCGGCGTTCCCAGGGTCTCGGGCGGCGTGACCGGCACCGCTCCACGATTCACCGCCTCGGCGAACGCGGCCTGCGCCTGGTCGACGGCGAAGCCGATGACCGCCACTCCGTCGCCGTGCCGACGGACGAACTCGGCGGCGCGGTGGTCGGAGCTGGTCGCGGCGGTGACGACGACAGTGATGTCGCACTGCCGCAGCAGCACCGACTCGCAGCCCTTGAGCCCGGTGCGCGGCCCGCCTCGGCCGGTGACGGTGAAACCGAAGGAATCGCACAGTTCGGCCGCAGCCTGCGCGGCGTCCTCGACGAACAGCTCAATGTGGTCGATCGAATGAATGTCCATTCTTGCCCCTCCGTTCGTTGCGCCTCGACGCGCTTTCCACCCCAGCCCGCTGGTTAACCGGAATGACGCCCACCCCCGATTACGGATTCTTTTCTCCTGGACGACGCACCAGCGGTGGGCGGCGGACGGCGCGGGCTCAGCGGCCAGCCCATTCTGGGTCGCGTTTCTCGACGAACGCTCGGACCCCTTCCGCGGAGTCCAGGCTGTGCCGGCGCCGCTCTTCCCAGTGGTATCGGGCGGAGAATGCCTCCGGCAGCGGCATGTCGAGAGATCTGAGCACCACTTCCTTGATGGCGCGAACCGAGAGGGGGGCGCTTCTGATGATGTCGTCGGTCCACTCGGCGACGCAGCCGTCCAGCTCCGGGTAGGAAACCACGTCGTTGACCAGGCCGAACCGCAGTGCCGTCGCGGCGGTCATCCGGCGACCGGTGAGCAGATACCCCATCGCGGTCTTCAGCGGAAGCTGCCGGGCCAGCCGGAACGCGCCGCCGGCCCCGGGGATCAGGCCGAGCCGCGCCTCCGGCAGCCCGAAGACCGCGTGCTCGGCGGCGACGATGAGGTCGCAGGCCAGGGCCAGCTCGAACCCGCCACCCAGCGCGTACCCGTTGACCCGCGCGATCACCGGCTTGGACAGGGTGAAGCGCTCGGTAAGCCGGGGCCAGCCGGGCTGACCCCGGCTACCGAGGGAGGTGGCGGGCGTGCCTCGCTCGGTGAGCTCTGCCCGCTCCTTGAGGTCCTGGCCGACCGAGAAGGCCCGGTCGCCCGCGCCGGTCAGCACCGCCACCCACACCTCATCGTCGGCCTCCACGTCGTTCCAGATCGCGGCGAGCTCCTGGTGAGTCCGCTGGTCCAGCGCGTTGAACACCTCAGGCCGGTCGATCATGATGCTGGCCACGTGGCCCTTCTTCGCATAGCGCACCCGCGGCTCGTTCATGCGAGGCTCCCGGCGAATCGGCCGACCTTGTCGATGACATCCTGATCATGAAGCCGCAGCGCCTGCTGCAGCACGAACTCGGCCACGAAGCGGCGGAACTCCGCCACAGGTTCCTCGGCGAGGTTCAGCATCCGCCGGTTGGCGACCACCGCCGGCCCGTCGAGCCGGGCCACGCTCCGGTCGACGGCGGCGTCCAGCTCGTGCGGCTCGACGACCTCGTCGAGCACGCACCGGGCCGCGGGCTCGGTCGCCCAGATGCGGCGGCCGCCCAGGATGACCTGGCGGGCCAGCCGTGGCCCGGCGCACCGGCTGAGCCGCAGCGCCGAGACCCCGGGAATGATGCCCTCCCGCGTGGCCGGAAGGCTGAAGTAGGAGTCGGCCGCGGCCAGGACATGATCGAACACCAGCAGGAGCTGGGCCCCGCCGCCGATGGCAAAGGTGTCCACGGCGGCCACCCACGGCTTCTCGATCACGCCACCGCGCCAGGTCGCCCCCTCTCCGGCGACCAGACCTCTAACGATCTTGCTGATGTAGCCGAGCTCGCGACGCAGCAGGAACCCGACCAGCGAGATCTCCCCGGCGTGCAGGCGCTTGAGGTTGATGCCCACGCTGAACACCCGCCGGCCCCGGTAGCGCGGATGGCTCATCTCCCCGCCGCGCAGCAGCCCCACCCGGACGGCCGGGTCGAGCAGGGCCAGGTCGACGACGGTCTCCATGTCCTCGACCTGCTGCTCGTCCTCGGCGTTCAGGCAGTCGTCGCGGCACATGGTGAGGTGGGCCACCCCGTCGCGCCGGTCCAGGCGTACCGTCTCCAGCCGCAGCGAACCGGTGCGGCGGAACTCGGGCAGCAGCGCCAGCGCGCGCGGGGTCGGGTGCAGCATCGAGTCGAGCAGGTGCGGACCGGACAGCGGCGAGCGCAGCACCGCCCGCAGGAAGATGCCCTGGTCGATCTCGCGCCCTTCCTTGTTTCTCTGCGGCCGCTCGCGTTCCACGGCGAGTTGCCCGGTGGTGGGCACCAGGCCGGGGACCGCGGTCGCGGCGGCCTCGACCAGCTCACCGAGCCGCAGCCTGATGGTGCGGCCAGCCGTGAGCCGGTCGTACACCTGGTCGGCATGCGCGTCCATGAACCGGACCCGCAGCAGGCGGATCCCGTCCACCACGGCGGCGGCCTCGGCCCGCTGCTCGGGTGAGCGCACCGCGGGCTCGGGCAACGCGGCGAGCCGTTCCTCGGCGCGCTCGGCCGCCTCGGCCAGAGCCTTCTCCGCCCGCTGCGGGGCGGCGACCCCGGCCGTCATGATGCCGCCCCGCGGCGCAGCGCACGGTCGTAGGCGGCCAGGTGGGCACCGAG
The DNA here is from genome assembly GCF_000685765.2 of Frankia sp. BMG5.23. NCBI lineage: Bacteria > Bacillati > Actinomycetota > Actinomycetes > Frankiales > Frankiaceae > Frankia > Frankia sp. BMG5.23. The sequence goes on along the minus strand of NZ_JDWE01000091.1, from coordinate 2,720 downwards.
CGCTTCCTCGAAGCTCGTGGTGCTCGCATCGAACATCAGCTGCCGTCTGATCGCCAGCTCCCGCCCGGGGAAGGCTTCCACCGGCACGCCCTCCGGATCGTCGGACAGTTCGTCGAGCAGCCCGAGCCGCAGCGCCTCGACGGCGTCGATCGGCGCGCCGAACATCACTGCCCGGCGAGCCGCGGCGGTCCCTACCTGCTGGACGAGCCGGTAGAGGGCCATCCCGGGCCAGGTGGCCCCGCCGTCGGTCATGACGAGCAGCCGAGTGCCGGGGGTGGCCAGGCGCACGTCGGTGGCCAGGAGTACGTCGAGTGCCGTCCCGCCGCAGTCCCCCGAGGCGATGGCGACCGTCGTCGCGGACTGCCGCTCCAGCCGGCGCAGTGCCCGCTCCCACTTGGTCACGAGACCGACGGTCAGGTCCTCGGGCACCCCGCCGCGCGGGGCGCCCGACACGTGGGCGACCAGGGCTGCGGTCCCGCCGGAGTCCTCCACCCGGTCGCAGACCTCGGCGACCCGGCGGACCGACTCGGCCGACAACGGCTGGGCGCCGTCGATCCTCAGCACGATCTCCTTCGCCCTCACCATTGGACCAACGCCATCTCGATGGTGGAGCCGGGCCCCATGGCCATCAGCACCCCGTGGTCACCGGGACGGGTAACGCCCTCCTGGCACAGCCGCTCATAGGAGAACAGGAAGGAGCCGCTGGACACGTTCCCGTAGTCACGCAGGACTCCGGTGGTGTGCCGGACGTCGTGGCGGGTGAGCCCGAGATTGACCACGACCGCGTCGATGACTTTCTTCCCGCCCGAGTGCACCAGCCAGTAGGCGATGTCGCTGCGCCGCAGGCCGGTGCCCGCCAGCAGCCGGTCGGCGACCAGCTCGGCGTGCGCGCCCACCACGTAGGGGATCTGCGGGTCGAGGAAGAAGCTGAACCGTCCCTGGTCGCGGTCCCAGTCGTAGCGCATGGCGTCGATCGCGTCGGTGATGACGCAGCTCGCGAACTTCAGAATGCGCGCCCCCGGACCTGGCGTGCCGGCGACCATGGCCACCGCGGCGGCACCGTCGCCGAACAAGCTGTTGACCACGGCCGTGCGCATCGTGGAGTCCAGCGCGTACGCCGCCGAGCACGCCTCGACGCACAGCACGACGGAGAGCTCTCCCGGGTGCGCCGCCGACCAGCCGGCCACCACGTTGAGCGCGTTCAGGCCCGCGTTGCAGCCCATGCCGACGATGTCGCTGCGGCTGCAGTGCCGGTCGATGCCCAGCTCGCGGATGATCAGTGCGCTGAGCCCCGGGACGAGGAATCCGGTCGAGGTCACGCAGCACAGATGGCCCAAGTCGGCCAGCTCGGCGCCGGCGTCCTTCAGACAGGCGGTGAGGGCCTCGATCCCCATGCCGACTGCGAGCCGCTTGTGCTTGTCCAGCAGGTCGCCCTGCGGCTCGCAGACCCGGCGGCCGGCAGCGTCGGCCGGGGGCAAGGTGAGGTGGCGCCGATCGATCGCGCTGTTGAGGAAGACCGAGCGGACCCTGGGATCCGTCACGCCCAGGATGTCGAGCAGCTCCCGCTGGGTGTACGACGTGGCGGTCACGGCGGTCCCGACACCCGCGATCCTGGCGATCGGCCGGACGTGCGGGAGCGCTGCGGCCGGGGGCTCCGGCCGGTCGAGGCTGATGGTCATCGGAAGGTCCATCCCCACATGCGCGGCTTGCTACGGAGGAGCGGTCGAATGCTTGTCGTCGGCACCTTTCTCACCTCTCGTGTCGTGCCAGCTTCTCGGTGATCACCCGTGCGATCTCCGCGAGATGTTCTGCCTGCATGAGCTCCTGGTGGGCTCCTGAGATTTCGTGACCGTCGATCCGCCCGTCGACGTAGGGCCGCCACAGGGTGGGCGCCTCGGCTGCGGGCTGGGAGGGCAACCGGTCAAGCAGCGCGACGAACAGCAGCAGGTCGCCGTGCAGGACATCCGGAGTGAACTCCGCGCCCAGCCTCATGGTGTTGTCGAGCACCGAGCGGATCCTGCGCAGCCGCTCGCCGTCGACGTCCCCGCGGCCGACGTCCCCACGGCCGACGACCTGCTCGATCATCCGGTCCAGCCGCTGGTCCATCTTCCCGCGGACCTTCGGCATGACCTCCCGGCCGTCCTCCGGCCGGCTCCGTACGGCGGTGGAGGCGGGATAGCCGTCGAGAATCGCCAGGAGGCCGACCTGCTCGCCCCGTGCCTGGATGTGGGTGGCGAGGGCATGGGCGACCACCCCGCCCAGCGACCAGCCGAGCAGGTGGTAGGGGCCGGTGGGCTGGACGGATCGGATCCGTTCGAAGTAGTCGGCCGCCATGTCCGCCACGGTCCGCGGCAACGGCTCGGTCCGGGCCAGGCCTCGTGCCTGGAGGCCGTAGATGGGCAGGTCAGCGGGCAGGTGGTCGGCCAGGCCCGTGTAGCGCCAACTGATGCCCTCCACCGGGTGGACGCAGAACAGCGCGGGCCGGGTCCCCTCGGTGCGGATCGGCAGCAGGACGTCGAAGTCGTCGTCCTCGCCGCGGGTCTCCAGGGATGCCGCGACACCGGCCGGGGTGGGCTCGGCGAACAGCGTGCGGACGTTCAACTCGGTGCCCAGCACCTCCCGGATGCGAGCGATCAGCCGCATGGCCAGCAGCGAGTCGCCGCCGAGGTCGAAGAAGCCGTCGTCGGCCCCGACCCGCGCCAGGTCCAGGACCTCGGCGA